>JAAYXG010000363.1 GCA_012516015.1 Lysobacteraceae bacterium
ACTGTTGACGCTCGGACTGTTCCTGCTCGTCATCAACGCCGGAATGCTAGGCCTCGTCGCGCTTCTCTTGAGCGGGTTTCAAATCAGCGGCTTTTGGACTGCGGTCGGTGCCGCGCTCGTCGTGAGCGCGACCTCATGGGCCGCATCGGGTCTCATCGGCGAGAACGGGCGGTTCGAAGTGCTCGCGAGCAAACGCTAGCCCGCGCCCTTGTTGACGTCGCCGACGCTCGACAAGCCGACGCGATAGAGCACGAAGCCGACGACCGCGAAGATCACGAGCCCGAGTAGTTCGCCGAACTGCAGGCCTGCCGGGAGCGCGAGCACATCCGCGCGTTCGGACAAGACGATCGGCGCTGCGATGAGGATGCCCATCAACGCCTCGCCCGTGATCAAGCCCGCCGAGAACAAAACGCCCTTGCGATGAATGCGCTCGATGTCGTTCGAGCCCGTACGCGCTTTCACGGCCCGCTCGACGATGTAGGCGAGCAAGCCGCCGAGGAAAATCGGCACCGTCAGATCGAGCGGAAGATAGATACCGACTGCGGCGGCGAGCACGGGAACCCTGAAGCTCGCTTGCTTCTTCTTCAGCACCTCGTCGATCGCAATGATGACGCCGCCGATTGCGACTCCGATCCAAATCAAGTTCCAGGGGAGCTCGCCGCCGAACATACCGCGCGCGACCGATGCCATCAGTGTTGCCTGAGGCGCGAGCAGTGCATTGGGCTGTTCCGGCGTGGGCACGCCGATGCCATACGCTTTCGCGAGCAGATTGAGCACGGGCGCCATAACGAGCGCGCAGGAGATCGCGCCGATCGCGAGCATCACCTGTTGACGCCACGGTGTGGCGCCGACCATGTAGCCGCACTTGAGATCCTGGAGATTGTCGCCGGCGATCGCCGCCGCACAGCACACGACCGCCCCGATCATGATCGCAGCGACGGGACCGAGCGCAGCGTCGCGACCCATCAGGAATGTCAGCACCAACGAAGCGAACAGGATCGTTCCGATCGTGATGCCGGAGACCGGATTGTTCGACGAGCCGACGAGGCCCGCCATGTACGCGGACACGGAGCTGAACAGGAAGCCCGCGACGATCATGATGATCGTCATCGGAATGGAGACGGTGAAGTCCCGAACGATCAGGTGATAGAGCACCCCGAGCGGGAGTGTGAAGAGGATGAGCCCGATGAGCACGGCGCGCATCGGCATGTCTTGCTCGGTGTGATCGAGGACTTTCGCCGCGCCGGCGCGCGTGGCCTCGAGGCCGCTCTTGATGCCGGACATCAGCGATTGGCGTAGCGCGATCAGCGTCCAGTTTCCGCCGATGAGCATGGCACCGACGCCCAGATAGCGAATCTGGGCGCTCCAGATCGCCCCAGCGGCCGCTTCGGCATCGAGGGTCGCCACGCGAGCGGCGAGCGCGGGATCCGTGTCCAGGAAGTTCGCGCTGTAGATCGGGATCGCGATATTCCACGACAGAATGCCGCCCGCGACGACCACGATGCCGATATTGAGGCCGACGATGTAACCGACGCCGAGAAGCGCGGGGCTCAGATTCGTACCCATATAGGCAATGGACTTACCGACGAACGAGGCGTGAGCCGCCGCGTCGGGCACCAGGCGCAATCCGCTCGCCGCGAGCAGCTTCACGAAGCCGCCGATGCCGGCGGCGCTCGCGAGCACCTTGATTCCCTGCGCGGGGTTCTCGCCGGTCTTCAGCACTTCCGCCGCAGCCTTGCCTTCCGGAAACGCGAGTTGCTGATCGACGATCAACGAGCGTCGGAGCGGAACGGAGAAGAACACGCCGAGCACGCCGCCAAGGCCCGCGATCGCGAGCACCCACCAATATTGAAAATCATCCCAGTAGTTGAGAATGACGAGCGCGGGCACGGTGAAGATAACGCCCGCGGCAATCGAAGATCCGGCGGACGCACCGGTCTGCACGATGTTGTTCTCGAGAATGTGCCCGCCGCCGAGCACGCGCAGCACCGCCATCGACACGACTGCGGCCGGGATCGCCGTTGCGATCGTGAGTCCGGCGAAAAGCCCGAGGTACGTGTTCGCGGCAGCCAAGATCATCGCGAGCACGATCGACAAGATGACTGCGCGAGGTGTGAGCTGCGGGCCTGGCGAGGTATTCATGGTTGTTCTTGTCACCCTGTGTAGAGAGACCGGATCGAATTTATCGCGCGCGTGGCAAGGTTCGGCTTACCAACCGCATTGTCTACCCTGGTTCTGCTCCTCGAGCCAGGTCATCAGCGGCGCGAAATAGTCGGTGATCGCGGATGCGTCCATCGTGCGAGTCCCGGTGAGCTTCTCCAATGTGTCTTGCCAGGGCTCGCTTTGGCCCGCCGCGAGCATTTCGCGGAAGCGCTGACCGGCGGCTTCGTTGCCGTAAACCGAGCACTCGTGCAGCGGTCCTTGATGTCCCGCCGCCTCGCACAGCGCGCGATGAAACTGGAACTGCAGAATGTACGACAGGAAATAACGCGTGTAAGGGGTGTTTGCGGGGATGTGATACTTCGCACCCGGATCGAAGTCCTCCTCGCTGCGCGCGACCGGTGCGGAGACGCCCTGATATTGCTCGCGCAACTGCCACCATGCCGTGTTGTAGCTCTCGGGCGTCACCTCGCCGGAGAACACCTTCCAGCGCCATTCATCGATCAGCTTGCCGAACGGCAGGAAGGCGATCTTGTCGAGGGCGATCTTCATCTGCTGATTGATCGTCGCTTCGTAGCTTTGCTTGACCGGGCCGATCAAGCCGATCTGGTGCAAGTAGCTCGGCGTCATCGACAGGTTGACGGTGTCGCCGATCGCTTCGTGAAAGCCGTCGTGCGCGCCGCCTTGGAAAAGATACGGCTGATCCTTGTACATGAGGTAGTAGTACACGTGCCCGAGCTCGTGGTACACCGTCATCAACTCGTCTTGCGTCGGCTCGATGCATTGCTTGATGCGCACGTCTTCGTTGGCATCCATGTGCCACGCGCTCGCATGACACTGCACGTCGCGATCTTTGGGCTCGGTGAGAAGCGAGCGTTCCCAAAACGTCTGCGGTAGTTTCGGAAAGCCGAGCGAGACATAGAAGCTTTCGGCCGATTGCGTGATTCGCACGGCATCGTACTTCTGCCGCTTGAGCGCGCTCGTGACGTCGAGGTCCAGCACACCTTTGTACGGCTCGACGAGCGGATAGATCTCCGCCCATTGCTGCGCCCACATGTTGCCGAGCAAGTGCGCGGGAATCGGTTTGCCGTTGGGCACGCGGTTCTCGCCGTAGGTGTCCTGCAGCTTGTCGCGCACATAACAGTGGAGCGCGCCATAGAGCGGCTGCACTTGATCCCACAACCGCGCCGCCTCCTTCGTGAAGTCATCGGGCGGCATGTCGTAGTTCGACCGCCACATCGCACCTAGGTCGGCAAAGCCGAGCTCGCGTGCACCTTCGTTCGCAAGCGCCACGAATTGCGCATAGTCCTCACGCATCGGGCGTGCGGTCGAATGCCATCCGGTCCACGCCTCGAGGAGCTCCTCGAAGTTGCGGCTCTCGGCCATGATCTGAGTGAGCTCGGTTTGTCCTTTGCACGATTCCGGCCCTTCCGGGCAGTACTTCGCCGCGCCGTACATGCCTTCCATCTTCGAGCTGAGCGCCGAGAGTTGCGCGCGCTTCTGCGGATCTTTGGGTGCCGGCGCCGCAACGCCGAGCTTCAAGAGATGGAGCGCGCGTGCGGCCGTCGGATCGAGCTGTTCGCCTTCATACGCCTTCGCTTGCTCGACCGCGCGTGTGAAGTACTCGAGATAGCGATCGTTCGCCTTGGCGTTGAGGAACTCCGTATCGGGATTGATATACGTCGCGTAGGTGAACGCCGCGGCGGCCAGCTCGCGTGCTTGCTCCGCCATTTCGCGATTGACGCGTTCGACGAAGGCATCTGCCGTTTCGTGCGGCTCGCCGCGCGTGTCCGCGCGTTCGGCGCAGCCGACACACGCGGCAGCGCTGAGCAACAAGGCGCAACGAATAGCCAGACGTGTCATGGAATGCTCCGGTGCTTACTTGACCCCGCCCATCAACTTCTTGACGGGCTTACTCAACAGCAATAAGCCGATGCCGGCGGCAGTCGCAAAGTAGACGAACTGCATGAACTGGCCCGGCATCGCAGCGAGGTTGTCGGATTCGAACATGCCCGCGAGCAGTCCTGCCGACAAGTTGCCGACCGACGTCGCAAGAAACCACACGCCCATCATCTGCGAGACATAGCGCGCCGGTGCGAGCTTCGTCACGTAGCTCAATCCGACGGGGCTCAGGCACAGCTCGCCGTACGTGTGCAGCAGGTAGGTGAGCGCGAGCAGATACGGCATCGCCTGCCCGCCCTGCGAGACGATGTTCGCGGCGATGACCATGAAGACGAAACCGAGACCGAGCAGGATGAGCGCAATACCGAATTTCGCGGGCGCCGACGGATCCAGGTTCCGTTTCGCGAGCGCGACCCACAGCATGGAGAAGGGTGTCGCGAAGATGAGGATGTAGATGGAGTTGAGCGATTGGAACCAGGCGGTCGGGATCTCGAAGTTGAGTGCGTCGATATAACGATCGACGTAGCGCTCCGCGAACAAGTTCAGGGAGGCGCCTGTTTGCTCGAATCCCGCCCAAAACATGGCGCAGCCGACGAACAGAAACAGAATCACGAGCATGCGCTTTTTCTCGACGATATCGAGTCGTGCGACGAAGAACATGTACGCGAAGTAAGCCGCTGCGATGCCGATGAGCACGCCCCCCGTTCCGCGCGCGATCGTGAGCGGATCGATCTTGATGACACCCGTGAGCGCGAGCAAGTAAACGATCGCGATCGCGGCGCCGAGCGCGATGACGGTGCGCCAACCGCGTCGCGTCGCATTGGCATCATGCGCGCCCTGCGCAGTGGAGACGTGTAGACCTGCGTTGCCGAGATGACGTTGGGAAAGGCGGTATTGCACCAGGCCGACCGCCATGAGCACGCCGCCTGCCGCGAACGCCGCACCCCATCCGAAATGTACGGCGAGCAGTCCGGTCACGATCGGTCCCAAGAAGCCGCCGA
>JAAYXG010000364.1 GCA_012516015.1 Lysobacteraceae bacterium
CAGGACGATCGACAACAAGCGCAGATATTTCATGGGCGGTCGAGACAGTTGGTCGCTGAAGTAGGCGTCTGTATTGTGTGTCCGACAGCACCGATGCGCCGAGAGCCGCAACCGGGCGGTATCCCGGCTTCAGGGGGCCGCCGCCGAACTGCGCGAGTATCCCCAAATGGATCGTTCGAGGAAAGCGTCGGCCTCGTCTCCGACACTGGACAGGCCGTTAAGTTCAAGCTGGAGCAGCACGCTCGTGTCGAAATCCCCGGTCCGATCCCTGACGTAGCGCCGGGCCACGATGCGAAATCTCCAGCAGCACGAGCGGTATTCCAATCCAGCGAAATGGTCCAGTGCCTGGGAGTCCTCGAGGGAATACACCATGCGCCCGTAGGCGCTCCAGCGCTCGCTGATGGGCCACGCAACCGACCCGTCGACCTGTTCGAGATTGCCGCGCCGAAACCGATAGCCGACGTTGGCGATACGGTCGAATGCCGGCCGATATTGCACGTGGACGTCGCCCTTCTCCGAGCGCGTGTCCGAAGGGTCCCATTGCACGCCCATGCCGATGCTCCAATCGCCATAGGCCCGCAGATCCAATTCCGCAATGATGTCGGAGGAGCCGGTCTCGTCGATGTCTTCTCCGGGCAGCGTCACGCGCGGCGTCTCGAAGTAGTACGCTTGACCGACGGTTGCCCTGAGCCATTCGGCTCCCGTTTCCGCATCGAGGAGGCGGCTCGTGAGTCCGACGCTCAATTGATTTGCATCGGCGAGGCGGTCCGCGCCGACATACCGGTTCGTCCTGAAGAGCTGCACGAGATTGAGATCGGCGATGCCCGTGTCGAAGTTGGGCAGCTCGTCTTGATCGCGATACGGCACGTACAAGTACATGATTCGCGGCTCGAGCGTTTGCAGCCGCTGCTGCCTCGAGCCCCAGAGCCGCTCGAAGATGAGTCCCGAGTCGACGCTGATGACCGGCGCGGAACGCGAAGGCGTGTCATCGATACCCGGTTCGTCGCTAAGCTTGTAGCCCGTGTACCGAAAGCTCGCGGCGGGTTCGACGTAGATGCCCCTGCCGCGCAACGGCATCCTAACCTCCGGTGCCGCATCGATGCGCCAACCCGTCGTCAAGTCGTACGGGGCGCGATCGAAGTTGTGAGTGAAGTGAGCGATCTCCAAGTCCAAGCCATAGGTCAATCCGAACGGGCGATCCGGAAACGAAGCGCTCACGGCAAGTTGCGGCAGGATCGTATAAGGTCGTTGGAGCGGATCGATCGTGTCGTCGATGACCTGAAAATTCTGTGCGCGCAAGATCGCCCGCCACTCGTTCCCCAGATAAGTGAGGTTCGTATAGCGCTTGAGGAACGTGATGCTCGTGCCTTCGGGCCCGAGGCCGAAATCCTCGAACCACTGATCGTCGCTGACGTTTGCGGCTTCGGTATCGAGGCGCAGGCGATCCGTGAAGTTCGTCTCGTCGAAGAAGCGCACATACGACCGGTCTTCGCCGAATTGCCGGTCGTCCGGCAGGTAATCGGCGAGCAACGTGCCGTCGCCGAAGCTCGTCAGGTATCGAAACTGCGTGCCGAGCCGAGCGCCGCGTTTGGCGTACCAGGTCGGCGTGAATGTCGCGTCGTAGTTCGGCGCGATGTTCCAATACCAAGGCACCGATATCGAAGCGCCGCTACGCGCCGAGCTGCCGGGCGTCGGCATCAAGAATCCGGTCTTGCGCTCGTTGCCGACAGGGAACGAGATGAACGGCGTGTACAGGATCGGAATGCCTTTGAAATCGAGGCGCGCATTGCGAGCGCTGCCGAACCCGCGCCGTTGATCGATGTCGATGCCCGACGCGCGGATCAACCAATCCTCCTGGCCGAGCGGGCAGGTCGTATAGCGCACGCGGTCGAGCGATATCTCGCCGAGCGCGTTGGCGCGGATCCGATCCGCCGAGCCCCGCGCGTTCGTTGCCGGCAGCTCGAAGCGCGCTCCTTCGAAAACGGCCGAGCCATCGGGCTCGAGGCGGCCCGAGTCTCCGGTCACCGTCATGTTGGGATCCGAGTACTCGATGGGGCTTTCGACACTGAATCGTCCGGAGCGCTGATCGATGGTCGCGTCTCTCGTCCTGATCTTGCGCTTGCCCTGAATGACGACGACATCGCCTTCCAGAACGTAGACGTCGTCATTCAGTCTCACATGGGCGCTGTCCGACTCGACGACGATCGCCTGCGAGGCGTCCGCGGCGAGATCGAAATCCGCCCGAAACTCGCGCGGGTCGGCCGAGGGCGGGCAGTCGGCAAGAAGACGCGTCGTACCGAACAATCCCGTAGTGATGACGCCGACGCAGAGGCACGTTGTCGTCGTACCGGCAAATGAGATTCTGAGCGCCTGGTCTGTCATCGTGCGCGATTATAATGATCGGATGTCGCTCTACGGCGGTTCCTGATCGGCGCACCCATAATTCTTTTGGAGTCTGCAAGCGCGTGCCTTCCTCACCGACAGACGCACTCGTGCCCACGGACGCGCGTCTCGCCAAGCTCGAAACGTGGCTCGCGAACGTGCTCGGCACGCGCGATTTCGAACTGCGACCCGCTTCGGCGGACGCGAGCTTTCGCCGCTACTTCAGGGTCTCGCGAGGCGATCGGAGCTGGATCGCGATGGATGCACCGCCCGGCAAGGAGGATTTGGCTCCGTACGTTCGAGTCGCCCGCATGCTCGAGGAGATCGGTGTGAACGCGCCGCGCGTGCTCGAATGCGACGAGGCGCAGGGCTTCCTGCTCAACACGGATCTCGGCTCGCGCACTTACCTCGCCGAGCTGGAGGAGGGCGGCGATGCCGATCGACTCTATGGCGATGCGATCGCCGCGTTGGTCCGCATTCAAGCGGGCGGGGCCAAGCATGCCGCCCTCCTGCCGCCCTACGACGCGCCGCTGCTGCGTCGTGAGATCGCGTTGTTTCCCGAGTGGTTCTGCGAGCGTCACTTGGGGCTCGATCCCGAGCGCGCGCTCCATGTGGAGTCCGTGTACGAGGCGTTGGTCGTCGAGGCGTTGCGGCAGCCGCGCGTGTTCGTTCATCGCGATTACCACTCGCGCAATCTGATGGTCGGGGACGGCGAGCGGTTCGGCGCGAATCCGGGAATCTTGGATTTCCAGGACGCCGTCAATGGGCCGCTCACGTACGACTTGGTGTCGCTCCTTCGGGACTGCTACATCGCTTGGCCGCGCGAGCGCGTCGAAGGCTGGGTGTTGGATTTCTTCCGATCCGCGCGCGACGCCGGCGTGCCGGTTCCCGAGAGCGAGCAAGCGCTATGGCGTTCGTTCGATCTCATGGGCGTGCAGCGACATTTGAAGGCAATCGGCATCTTCGCGCGGCTATGGCATCGCGACGGCAAGCCGGGTTACTTGAAGGACATCCCGCGCACGCTCGGGTATGTCAAGGCGGTGAGCGCTCGCTATCCTGAGCTTGCACCGCTCGGCGAATGGATCGCTGCCGACGTGGAGCCTGCGTTGGCACGTATCGATCCGCAGGCGCGCTTGGAGTGAGCGTGATCTTTCCCACCCTGTTCGTTACGAAGGAACCAGCGTGCGCGCGATGATCTTGGCGGCAGGTCGGGGAGAGCGCATGCGGCCGCTCACCGACACTTTGCCGAAGCCATTGTTGCGGGTCGGCGGCAAGCCGCTGATTCAGTACCACATCGAGGCGCTGGCGGCGGCTGGCATTCGCGAGATCGTGATCAATCTCGCTTGGAAAGGCGCGCTGCTGCGCGACGCGCTCGGCGACGGCACACGCTTCGACGTGGCATTGCAGTACGCGGACGAAGGAAGCGAGGCGCTCGAAACGGGCGGCGGCATTCTGAATGCGCTCCCGCTGCTCGGTCGCGACCCTTTCGTCGTCGTGAGCGGCGACGTATGGACGCGATTCGCGTTCGCTTCGCTCGATGGGCGGCTGGCGCCGAGCGATGTGGCCCACCTCGTGCTCGTGCCGAACCCAAGCTTCAATCCGGGTGGGGATTTCTCTTTGCGAGACGGTCGCATCGGCACCGAAGGCGAATGCCAGACGTACGCGAACATCGGGGTCTTTCATCCCTCGTTCTTCGAAGGCTGCGAGTCGGGACGATTTCCGATTGCGCCGCTCATGCGCAAGTGGGCCAATGCGGGGCGCGTGAGCGGAGAGCTTTACCTGGGGCCCTGGCGAAACGTCGGCACGCCCGGACAACTCGCTGAGCTCGATCGCGAGCTCACGGACGCTCCCTTTTGAGGGGATCTGCGCGCTTCGGATGTCCGGCCCCCGGTTTCCTCGATCAGCTTAAATATGAGTGTGCAGCAGGGTCTGTCCGCTTGTGGATAGGAGTGAGAACAGTTCGCATTTACAAGAACGAGCTGTCCGTGCATCATTGACGCGTGTCGACTGAGGCATCCCCATTCGCATCGCTACGGCCTCGCGCTCATCGCGCAGGGGTCGCTATTGCCGTGCTCATCGCGCATGGAG
>JAAYXG010000365.1 GCA_012516015.1 Lysobacteraceae bacterium
ACGAGCAGATCGCACGCGTCGTGAGCTCGGATGCCGGGCTCGCCGCGCGCGTGTTCGCGCTCGCGAATTCCGCCGCCTTGAATCGCGGCGGGCGCACGATCACCGACCTCAAGACCGCGGTGAATCGGATCGGCCATAACAACGTTCGTACCGCTGCAGTGTCGTTCGCGATTGCGCAGCTGCGGCGCGCAGCGGAGCTCCGGCACATCGCGAAGGAGCTCGAAAGTCTGTGGCAGGAGGCGACGATGGTCGCGGCGCTCGCGCACGCGATTGCCTCTCGCGCGCGTGGCATCAATGCGGATGAATCCATGTTGGCCGGCCTTCTCCACAACGTCGGCAAGATCTATATCCTCGCGCGCGCGCACCGGCACGCTCCCTTGTTCCAGGACCCGGCGGCGCTCGGGCAAGTCATGCGCGATTGGCATGCGAACGTCGGTAAAGCGATCGTCGACAACTGGGGATTCCCGGAGCACCTCTCCGAAGCAGTCGGGGAGCACGAGAACATCGACCGTCAAGCCGGTCATCCTGACGTGATCGACGTGCTGACTGTGGCCGTGATGATGTCGAGCTTCGTCGGTCACGAGGTGGACCTCGAGCTCAACATGCAAGGCGTGAAAGCTTTCTGGCGCTTGGAGCTCAACAACGAGAAGTGCGTGCACATCATGCGAGACTGCGCCGAAGAGATCGCGCTCCTACGGACGGCACTCGGCGATTGATCTCGCGGGGCGCTGGGCTCTGGGCCCTGGGCTGCCGGCCAGAAAAGAAACTAAGAACATACGTACTGCCTTTCGAGTTGTTGCGCAGGTGAGCTCTGCGCACTTTCTTGCCAGAGCCCAGAGCCCAGAGCCAGCCCGCGGCGCTCAGGGTTTCCCTCATGCCAACCCCCGTACTTGCATTAGGAACGTTCGCTTACCCCGGTACGTACTGATTGTATGGGCGGCTCGTGTTCTCCATCGTGCCGCGATTCCTCGTTGCACGATCCTTCTGGAGTGGCATGTCAGGTACGATTCTCGTCGCAGAAGACGACCCAGAAGCGCGTGAACTACTGATCCTGCTCCTTGGCGCCGGCTATCGCATATTGGAAGCAGCGGATGGCCTGGAAGCGTTCGAGATCCTGAGCAGCCAAGCGCCCGACCTGCTGATTACGGATATCGTCATGCCGCGCATGGACGGGTATGAGCTCGTGCGCAAAGTGCGCAGCGACAAGCGCACCGCCAACCTGCCGGTGATTCTTTGCTCCGCGTCGTATCACGAACGCGATGTGCGCGAAATGGCGCGCTCGCTCGGCGTCGTCGACACGATCGCGAAGCCGTATGACATGGATGTCGTCCGGAACACCGTGCAGGAGGCGCTTGCCTCCCGCAGATCAGTCGTGCCGACCGCGTCGAGAAGCGAGTTGTCGGACGATGTGACGAGGTGCATGCGAGAGGCGCAAGAGCGGCTCAACGCGATGGTGGCATTCAGCCGGCGGCTGTTTGCGGAGAAGGAGAACCGCGGCATCGCGTCGTGCGCGAGCAGCGCCGCGCGAGAGATTCTGCTCGCGCAATGTGCGCGAGTGTTCCTCGGGCAAGGCGAGACGGGCGAGTCCTCGGTCGCGAGCGGCCTCGGAGAGGCCGAGCTCGCGCGATTGCTTTCCTCGCAGATGTATCTCGATTTGTGCGCCGTCGTCGCCGACCAGGGCGGAAGCGCGATGTTCCCGATGACGCCGGCGGAAAGTCCGATCGAGCCGGAGCGCGCGAGGCCGGGCGACTTCGTTTCGATGTTGGGTGTGCCGATCGCATCCGCCTCCCATAGGTACGGCTACCTATGCGTGCTCAACCGCATCGGCTTGGGTGCGTTTACGGAGGAAGACCTGGGGATCGCTCGCGCGATCGCGGCACAGATCGCGGTCGCGTACGAGAATGCCATTCACTGCCGTGAGCTCGAATCGGAGATCGCGCAGCGCGCCGCGATGGAGGAGGAGGTGAGGCGGCTCAATCGCGAGTTGGAGCGGCGCGTCAGCGAGCGCACGGCCGAGCTCGAGCAGGCAAATCGGGAGCTCGAGACGTTCTCCTACTCCGTGGCGCACGACCTGCGCTCGCCTCTGCGTTTGATCGATGCGCAAGTACAGATGCTGAGCGCGGGCGGAATGGGCAAGCTGCCGCGGCCCGTGGTCGTACAACTCGAGCAGATTCGCCGCGGGGCGCAGCACATGAGCGCGCTGATCGACGGCTTGCTTGCGCTCTCGCGCGTACGGCACGTGGAGATGCATCGAAAGCCCGTCGCGCTCGACGAACTCGTCGCGCGTGCCATCGAGGTGTTGTCGGCGGAGAGCGGCGAGCGCGCAATCGAGTGGCGAGCTCACCCCTTGCCGATGGTCGAGTGCGACGAGGACATGATGCTGCAGGTGTTCTTGAACGTGCTCGGCAACGCCGTCAAGTACACTCGGCCGCGCTCGCTCGCCACGATCGAGATCGGATTCGAGCGCGGTCCGCAGCCGAATGTCTACGTGCGCGACAATGGCGTGGGTTTCGACATGAGCTACGCATCGAAACTGTTCGGGTTGTTTCAGCGCCTGCATCGCCAAGACGAATTCGAAGGCACGGGCATCGGGCTTGCGACCGTCAGCCGCATCATCGCGCGCCATGGAGGGCGGATCTGGGCGGAATCGGCGGTTGGGGAGGGCGCCGTGTTCAG
>JAAYXG010000366.1 GCA_012516015.1 Lysobacteraceae bacterium
CGACATGACTGCCGCCGCTGCTGTCGAGAGCTGCTGATCTTTCCGCATGATCAATCCGACCGCCTTGCGCACGATGGGTCGGTCCAAGGGCAGGCAGCGCGCGCCGAGCGCGCGCATGTGCCGTCCGCATAGCGCCGGGACTGCGCTCACGCCTAGGCCCGCGGACACCAATTGACCGATCGTCGCCAACTGATGGCATTCGAGCGCGACACGCAGCTCGAGCTTCTTGGCGGCGAGCGATTGCTCGAGCAGTTGCCTCACGGTGGACGGTCTCTGCAGCGCGATGAAGTCGTGTGCGAGCAAGCTCGACCACGATACGGATCTACTCTTGGCCAACGCGGATGTGGCCGGCACGATCGCAACGAAGCGATCGACGAACAGCGGCTTGAAGGCAAGCTCCGTGGCCGCATCCGGCTGAAAGCCGAACCCGAGCTCCACTCGGCCCGTGCTCACCATGTCGAGCACCGATTCGTGAATGACATCGTGGATCGAGACTTCGACCTTCGGATGCCGAGTGCGAAAGTCCTTGAGAATGCGCGGCAGAACGTTGCCGGCGAACGACGGCATCGCCGCGATCGTCACGTGTCCCCGCTGCAGCGTGAAGCGTTGCCGGCAACGTTCGCGCACATTCTCCCAATCCGCAAGAAGCTGCAGCGCCTGCGGCAAGAGATCAGCGCCTTCGGGCGTCAGCCGCACCTGCCGCGTCGTGCGCGAGAAAAGGCGTCCCCCAAGCTCCTGCTCGAGGCTGCGTATCGCCAAGCTCAGCGCGGGTTGCGACAGGTGCAGCCGTTCGCATGCGCGAGCAAAGCTCCATGTCTGCGCAACGGCCACGAAAGCTTGCAACTGCCGCGGGGTCATTGATTAGTTCTCCAAATCAATCTCAAACATATTCAAACTTAACAATGGATATGCCGTGAGCCAAGCTTTGTTTGTCTTTCAAGCGAGGCGTTCGACTGATGGCAGGTTTCGATAAGCGCGTCGACAGCGCTCGACAGGCACTCGATGGCCTCACGGACGGCATGACGATCATCGTTGGAGGTTTCGGACTCTGCGGCATTCCAGAAAATCTGATCGCGGAGGTTCATCGAAGAGGCGTCAGAGATCTGACCGTCGTGTCCAACAACTGCGGCGTCGATGGATTCGGGCTCGGACTGCTTCTCGAGAAGCGTCAGATCTCGAAGATGATCGCCTCCTACGTCGGTGAGAACGCGGAGTTCGAACGCCAGCTACTCTCTGGAGAGATCGAGGTGGAGCTGACGCCGCAGGGAACGCTTGCCGAGAGAATCCGCGCCGGCGGCGCCGGCATACCCGCCTTCTATACGGCCACGGGTGTGGGCACACCGGTCGGCGAGAACAAAGAGGTGCGAAAGTTCGACGATCGCGACTACATACTGGAGAAAGCCATTACGGCTGACTTCGCATTGATCAAAGGCTGGAAGGCGGATTGGTACGGCAACATCGTCTATCGGCATACCGCCCAGAACTTCAATCCGGCGGCTGCTACCGCAGCACGTATCACGGTCGCGGAGGTCGAGGAGATCGTCGAGCCCGGCGCGCTGGAACCCAGCCACATCCATACGCCGGGCATCTATGTCGACAGGCTCACCCAGGGGCAGTTCGAAAAGCGTATCGAGAAGCGAACGACGCGCAGCGCATAAAGGTCAGAGGCTCATGGCACTTACCCGCGAACAAATGGCACAACGCGTAGCAAGCGAGCTGCGCGACGGATACTACGTCAATCTCGGTATCGGCATTCCGACCTTGGTCGCGAATTACATCCCGCCAGGCATCGAAGTCATGCTGCATTCGGAAAACGGGTTACTCGGAATGGGCGCGTTCCCGACCGAAGAAGAAATCGATCCGGACATGATCAATGCCGGAAAGCAGACCGTGACTGCTCGCGTTGGCGCTTCGATCTTCTCATCGGTCGAATCCTTCGCAATGATTCGAGGCGGCCACATCGACCTGACCGTGCTCGGCGCGTTCGAGGTCGACGTGCACGGCAACATTGCGTCGTGGATGATCCCCGGCAAGCTCGTGAAGGGAATGGGCGGGGCAATGGACTTGGTCGCGGGGGCGAGCAACATCATCGTGACGATGACGCACGAGAAAGGCGGTCAGTCCAAGCTGCTCGAGCGCTGCACTTTGCCGCTCACCGGAAGCGGTTGTATCCGTCGAGTCCTCACCGACCTTGCCTACTTGGAGATTCACGACCGGGCCTTCGTCTTGCGAGAGCGCGCGCCCGGCGTAACCGTCGAGGAGATCAAAGCGAAGACCGCGGGCCGGCTCGTCGTGCCTTCGGACGTGCCGGAAATGCGCCTGTCGAACGATGCGAATCATGGGAGTCCGGCTCATGCGTGAAGTTGTCATCGTTGCCGCCGCGCGCACGGCAATCGGCGCCTTTCAAGGCTCTTTGGCGCAAGTGCCGGCAAGCGAGCTCGGCGCAACCGTAATCCGCTCGCTACTCGAGCAAACGGGCCTCGAAGCGAATCTCGTCGATGAAGTCATCATGGGACAGGTGCTTACCGCAGGTTGCGGGCAAAACCCTGCGCGTCAGGCAGCGATCAAGGCGGGACTGCCCGAGACGACGCCTTCGATAACGGTGAACAAGGTCTGCGGCTCTGGATTGAAGGCGCTGAGCTTGGCTGCCCAATCGATTCGCCTTGGCGATGCCGACGTCGTGATCGCCGGGGGCATGGAGAACATGAGCCTGGCACCGTACTTGGTGAAAGGACTTCGCGGCGGCGTGCGCATGGGGCATCAGTCCATGATCGACTCCATGATCGCCGACGGATTGTGGGACGCGTTCAACGACTTTCACATGGGCGTGACAGCGGAGAACCTCGCCAAGCGTCACACAATCACGCGCGAGCAACAGGATCAGTACGCGGCTCAGTCGCAACAGCGCGCAGCCGCTGCCATATCGAGCGGCCGCTTCGAGGCGGAGATTACGCCTGTCATGGTTCCGAAGCGCAAGGGCGATCGCACTGCGTTCGCGCGCGACGAGCAGCCTCGCCCGGATACCACGATCGCAACGCTGTCGACTTTGCGTCCCGCGTTCGACAAGGAAGGCACCGTCACCGCTGGCAACGCCTCTTCCTTGAATGATGGAGCCGCTGCCGTCGTGATGATGAGCGCCGAGCGTGCTGCGAAGCTCGGCATACCGGTCATGGCACACGTTGCGGGCTATGCGAGCGCCGGCGTCGATCCCGCCTATATGGGTGAAGGGCCGATTCCTGCAACTCGCCGATGTCTGCAACGGATCGGTTGGAGCGCGAGCACGATCGACTTGATCGAGGCCAACGAGGCGTTCGCCGTGCAGTCGCTCGTCGTCGCCAAGGAGCTCGAGCTCGACCTTGAAAAAGTCAATGTGAACGGCGGCGCCATTGCGCTGGGGCATCCCATCGGCGCTTCAGGCTGTCGTGTGATCGTCACCCTTCTACACGAGATGGCGCGTCGCGATGTCAAACGAGGGCTCGCGACGCTCTGTATCGGCGGCGGACAGGGCATCGCAATGGCCGTCGAGCGAGACTAACGACGACATCGCCTGTCGAGGGCACCGACCTACTGCGCGGTCAGCACGAATCCGCCGCGCGGCGCGAGCGTGATCTCGATCGGCTTGTCCGCGCTCACCGCTTCTTGCCTGAACGACAGGTTGCCGCCATAGCCATCCGTAATGAGCGTGCCGCGTCGCACTGAGAGCGAACCGAGATCGAGCGAGATGCTCCTCGGGGCCTTCTCCGCGTTGATGCCCGCCACGTACCACGTATCGCCCGCGCGGCGGGCGAGCACGACATACTTACCCGGGAAGCCGTCGATGAACTTCACGTCATCCCAAACGCTGGGAACGGCTTTCAAGAAATCTCGTACGTACTGCGGTGCTCTCGCCATCCCCTCGGGGATCTCGGCATAGTGCTGAATGCCGGACGTGAACAGCACCGAGAGCGCGAGCTCGAACGCACTGCTCGTGCGACGTTCAATGTTGTTGATGCGGTCCAGGACCACGGGCGTGAAGTCCATGGGCTCGAACACATTGCGCGTGAACGGCTGCATCGCGGCATGGCTCGGCTCGTCTTCCGCGTTCTTCTGATCGAACGTCACGAACTCGAGACCGCGCACCGCTTCCATCGTCATGAGATGCGGATACGTGCGATGCCATCCGCGTGGCAGCGTCGAGCCGTGAAAGTTCATGAGCAGACCGGCACGCGCCGATTCTTCGAGCACGTCGTGGTAGTACGCGATCGCCGATTGGCCGTCGCCCGGCCAGAAGTCGACCTTGAGCCCGACGATCCCGAGCTTCTTCATGCGTTCGAATTCGCGTTGGCGGCTCTTGCGAGTGAGAAGCAGATCTCGAGGCGTTTGCGGCGCCGTGTTCCAATCGCCTGCCGAGTTGTACCACGCGAGAATGCCGACGCCTTTGTCTCGCGCGTAATCGACGAGCTCCTTCATCTTGGCGTCGCCGATTTGCGTATCCCAGAGCGCGTCGATCAGCGTATAGCGCCATCCCATCTCGGCGGCGTAGTCGATGAAGCGCTTCTGCGTCTCATAATTCGTATGCGCATCCCCGAGGAGCGGCCAACTCCAGGAGGCCTTGCCTGGGCCCGGTCCAGGCACTTTGGCGTCGGCCGCCGGCTTGTCCGCGAGATCTGTGCCGAGAGTCGATTCGACGATCGTCTTCAGATCGCCGACGACGATCAATCTCCACGGCGTCGACCACGGCAGCGTCGATTCCGGCGCGACCGGACCGCCTTGGAAATGCTCGAGTGCATCCGGAAAGCCGACTCGATACTCCGTGCTGCGCCATTCGTTGCGAAGACGCGTACCTGCGTAGTCGCGCCCGAGTGCGGTTTCGCTGATCAAGAGCCACGTCTCGTCGCTCTTGAACAGGGCGGGATACACCCAGCCGGCTCCCGTCGGCGACGGGGTGCCTACCGTCCCCTCTTGCTGGTAGATCTCTTCATACGAGGGGTTCGTGCTCGCGAAGCCGGTCTTGGCGGCCGCCATCGGCTGCAGCCACGTTTGCGTGTCCGGTAGAAAGTTGAACGAGGAGACCTCTTCCCGCAGCCGATGTACTCGACGGCTCGTTTCCGGAAAGCGATAGCGAAAGGCGACGCCGTCGTTGGAGACCTGAAAGACGATGTCCAGCCTCTGCCCCGCGCTGGTTTGTAAAGAATACGTTCTACGATTCGCCCGATAGGCGTTGTGGCGGCGCTTCGACGTCAGCAGCTCATATTCGTCTGCGACTCCTTCTATATCAGAGACGTCGAGCATGCGCAGATCCCGACTGAAATCGGCATCGTCGCGGATCAACCCGAGCCTCGACGCTTGCAGCACCTGCTTGCCGTCGTGACTGATTATGTAATATGGCGAGCCATCCTCGTCGAGCCACACCTCCGCGGCAATTCGCTCATCGGGACTCGTCACACGACTCGACGCGGCCGGCGCCGCTGCGTGCGCACCCATCGCGCTCAGTAGCGATGCGGCGATCAACGCCCGCCGGCACATATATAAGAAGAGAATCAACGGACGTGGTTTCACGGTCTCATCCTCGATCGCCTGCTTCTATCTCGACAACCCGCGGGCGAGGCGAATACCAGTCGCTCGCGGGCCTAGTTCGGGTTCGATGGGCGCGGCCTTTCGTACAGGTTCGCTGATGAGCACCGTGAGGCGCCCCGCGAATGACGGGATCGCCTCGGCCGCCTAGCTATCCACGTGAAGTTGAACCCGAAAAGGAGCCCGCGCCATGCGGCGCGGGCTTTGAATCCACCAGCACGAAATCTCTAGCTGGGGAGGCTCTCTCTATGCGAATCGAGAGTCGAATGCTAGCCCAACTTCACACAGTTTTTTTACATGAAAACCGATTTCATTCGCAAAGTACTGTGATGACGTTGATATGACATCGCTCGACATTCCCTTTGCGAGAAGGATCGATTCCCAATTCGATATGAGCCGTCCCAAGTCAGTTCGATCAAATCCGCTTAAATGACATCAGCATCGATCGCAATCTCACTTAGATCCGTTCGTTTTCATAGATCGAAAAATCCTTTTATTTGCGAAATCGCAATTTTCGAGTACGATCAAACTGCATTCTTATAAATGTCTGAGTATTCGACTGCGAGCCGAAAACAAGGTCGCAGCGATTAGAACAAATCGATCAAAACGGCAACAACATCAGGGGGATGCTAGATGCAGAAAGAAATCAGACGGGGCACTCTGGCCAGCGTGTCGAGCATACTGGCTCTGGCGGTCGCAGGAGCCGCCGGCGCGCAGAATGCTCCACAGCAGACGCAAAACGTTGAGGCAACAACGGAGGGCGAAGACAACCTCGAAACGATCATCGTAACCGGTATCCGTGCCTCGCTCGAGACGGCTGCGGATATCAAGC
>JAAYXG010000367.1 GCA_012516015.1 Lysobacteraceae bacterium
GCGCGCGAACTTCACGAGCACGGCTTCGAGCTCGTCGTAGTAATCTTGATCCGACAGGAGGTCGCGGCGCGCCTTGATCGCCTCGATGTCTCCTTCGAGCACGGCGCGTTGCGCGAGCAGCGCCTGGACTTCCGGATCGGTCGCGAGAACGGCAGCAGCGCCGAGCCGAGCGACCGTGAATTTCGCTGCGGCATCGCCGCCCTCGATTCGCGCGTGCTCCGTAGCGAGCGCGATATCGGCCTCGAACGCCGCGGCGACCTGCCGGCTCGCGTACTCGTACGCTTCGCTCGCCGTAACGATCTCATCTTTGTTCGCGTCCGCCGCGCCGTCTCTCAGAGCCTGCGCCCAGTACTGCGCAAACCGAGTGGCAGTTCGCTCCCCACCGCTTTTCGTCGCGGTGATGATCACGCGGCCGGGTTGCTTCCATTGCTCGATCGTCGCGCCGCTCGCACTCGTCGTGTTCACGATCAACTGCTCCTGTGCGCGAATCGCGCCGAGCAGCTCGCGCAGCTCGCTTCCGGTGATGTCTCGCCCGGGAATATTGAAGCGATATTCCTCCCCGTCGTAGGTACCGTGTCCGATCAGAACGATCGTCACGAAGTCGTCCGGCTTGGCGCGCTCCGCGAGCGCCTTGAGCTCGCGCCGAATCGCATCGCGGGTCGCGTCCGCTCCGACCAGCCTGACGACTTGGCCGGGCGCTTCGGCCAAGCCTTCCGCAATGCGCGCGATCTCATCAGCATTGGCGCGAAAGCGCTCTTCATATTGCGGCTCGCCGCCGAGCCCGGAGATCACGACGGTGTGCGACGCAGCCGAGACAAATTGAGCCGTCAACGACAACGAAGCGATGCAGACGGCACGCACGAACAGACTCTGAATGTAGTCTGTCGTGCGAAGCCTGCAGGCTGTGAGAGCGCGCCTCACAATCTTCCCCATCGGAGTCGAATCGCCCATTCCGCGAGCTTCAGTGCGAGCAGCACGAGAAACACGATCGGAAGGTTCCACAAGTCCAGCGTCAGCCGTTCGATCACACCTGCTTTGGAGTATGGGATCGCCGCGGCGAGACCATCGAGCTCATCGAGCGTCCAGTAGCGTCCACCCGTCATCTGCGCAATCCGTTCGAGCACCGCCCGATGCTGGTAGGTTGCAAAGTGCTCCACGACTCCTTGAGTGCGAACGACGTGCGTGAAGGCGCGACCGAGCTCGTCCTGCCCACGGCGCGCGACGATCGACGCACGGTAGATACCCGGAGTCGCGGCATCGATCGTTGCGACATAGCGTCCATCGTTTTGACCTGAGGGCTGCATCGACTGGCTGAAGGGCGAGCCGTGCTCGGGGGAGATCATCAGTTCGACCTGCGCATCGTTCACCGGTTCGAAGCGTGCGTCGCGAATCTCCGCCTCGAACCTGACGCCGCGCTCGTCGTCGTACGTCGGATGCTCGCTCGCGAGCGACAGGCGGGGCGGGGTGTGCGCGACGAGGGCGTGCAAGAGCTGCCGCCAGAAGGTCTCATGGCTTTGATCTTGCGGGGGTAGGTGCATTTGCCAACGCTGCGTGCTGGCCGTCCCCAACACGAAGGTCGCGCCCCGTCCGTAGTGTTGCCACGCGAGAAGCGGTGTGCGTCCGCGCGACGTCGCGGCATCGAGCAGTACGATGGCGCCGGGCTTGAGCTCGCCGAGATTCTGATAGTCGGCGAGCGGCGGCAGGTTTCGCCAACGGTCCGA
>JAAYXG010000368.1 GCA_012516015.1 Lysobacteraceae bacterium
ATCGCGCGAGCCCCGCTTCCCCTGTCCCTCGCTCGGCGTCGAGCCGCACGCGGCAACGAGCACGGCGAGCGACACGCTCCACAGGCACGCCGCGCAAGCACGAACGCTCGAACGCACGCGTGAACGATCGGTACAGCCAGCTTTACTGAAGCGACGGTACATAGTCCTCACCGATCTCGCTCCTTGCATAACGCGCGGGCACCAGCTTTGCGAGCACATCGAAACTGCGTTGAACCCATTCGTCGTAGAGGCCTTCACTCGCACGCCGTGCGTTCGTTTCGTGCAGCTCGATCGCCTTCTCCTCGAACGGAAACGCCTGCTCTTCCAGCAGCAAGTCGTACTGCTCGAGCGCCTCCGCGTCCAACCCTGCAGGTCGCTCGGACGCGAGCAGATCCGCACCCAAATTGCGATACAGCTCGGCCGTGCCGAAGGTCGCCGCGGTCGTCACTTCGGCAACGCCGTAGTCGAGCGCTTGACCATAGATCGCAAGCGCCTTCTCCATCGCGCTGCGTTTCGTCGCGAGCGACCTATCCAGCGGAGCCACGAGCTTGACGGCATTGAACACCGCGACGTGCGGTTCCACGGTCTCGAGCGTGGCCTTTGCCGCGAGATACCTGCTGCGGTCGGTACGCGCCGCGCCAGCCGCCCTGTCGGCCTCGATGATTGCAGCGAGCCACTGGGCGCGCGCGCGGGCGTCGTTCTGCGCCTTGGCCATGTCCGCGAGCTTCTGTCGCGCATCCATCGCCGCGTCGAGCGGTGCTGGAAACTGCTTCACATAGCTCTCGTAGGTACGCGCCGCGTTCGTCGGCGAGCCGGACGTCTCGTAGAGCTCGGCCGCTTGCCAGAGGGCGGCCCTGCGGACCTCGCCTTCTTCGTCGTCGCGAGCCGCGATCCGTTCGAATTCCGCCGCCGCTTCGATCGCGCGGCCTGTTTCGAGATACGCCACCGCCAGCGAGCGAGTGACGTCCGGGGCGAGTTCGTGATTCGGATGAGTACGACGGAAGCTTTCGAGCACGACCGCCGCGCGGTCCCATTGTTTGTTCTGCACGAGGATACTCGCCGCGTCGTACTCGGCGTTCGCGCGCACTTTCGCGTTTGGCGCGAGCGCACCGACACGTAGAAAATCGTCGACCGCACCGGCGGCATCGCCGGCCGCTTGCTTCGCCTCCGCCTGCTTGTAGATCGAAGCTGCGATGCGCTCCTCGATCGCAGCGCGATCAGGATCGTTGGCAGGCACGAAGGCTTGTGCGCGCACATAGGCCTGCTCCGCTTCTTGGAAGCGCTCCCGATCGAACAGCGAATGCGCGAGCAGCGTCGTCGCGGTGCGCTGGAACTCGACATCAACGGGAGGATTGCGCTCGAGGATCTGCTGCGACACCTCGATGACGCGGTCGAATTCGTCGAGCGCGAAGAGCTCTTCGTCAGCCTTCGTCAGCACGCGCGCGGATTCCGGGTGCTCCGGAAAGCTCGTCGCGAACATCAGCGAGCTTTCGATGCCTTGTCGATGCCAGAGCGCCTGCGATTCGCCAGAAATGGTCGGCTCGTGCTTGTCGTAAGCCACCAAAGCAGCGTAACCGGCAGCGGCCGACTTCGCGTGCAACGGGTAGTCGTAGGCCGCGCGCTCGTATTCCTTGGCGGCCTCTGCAAAGCGCCCGGACTCGAACAAGACTTCCGCGAGCAGATAGCGCGTGCCCGGTGCTTCGGCGTCCTGCGGGAAGGAATCGAGCATCGCGCGATACCAACGAGCCGCGGCGGCGTAGTCTTCCGGCTTTTTCTCCTTCTGTGCCTGCGCATGTAGTACTCGGCGAGATCCTTCTGCGTGGATTTCAGCTGAGCAGCCACTTCGGGCGCATCCTGCACGGTGCGCTCGCGCCAGAAGGCCGATCCGAACGCATACCGCTCGACGAAAGCTTGCTTGCCTTCGAGTACCAAAGACGCAAACCCGCCCTTTTGATAAGCCTCGATCGTGCGCATCTGCAGCGACGGCGCGAACCGATCGTCCGGGCGGCGTTTCGCGAACGCCTCGTACGCGAGCGCGGCGTCTTGGTAACGTTCCTTCTCGATGTACAGATCGCCGAGCGCTTGATAGAGCCGGTGCGCATAGAGCGGATCGCCCCGACGCTTCAGCATGGCATCGAGCGATTCCGGGCCGTCGAGGTCGGAGAAGGTGATCGCGATCGCACGGAGCGCATCGTCCGTGAGCTCGCGTTCCGGCCGAGAGAGCATCTCCTGCTCTCGCACCTTACCGTCCGCGATGAAGACGCGATCGAGCAGCGTCAGGAACGACGCGACGCTCTCCTCTCCTTGGCTCTGCTTGAACAGAGACCATCCATGTTTATAGAGACCTTGCTCGTAAAAGCCGGTATCGGGTCCTGCAGCGACGACCGCGGCGTAGGCACGTTCGGCATCTCGATACCGCCCGTTGCTGAACAAGATTTCGCCCCGCCGAAATTGCGCTTCGGTGACCCAAGTACTGTCCGGAAACTGCTGCACGAGCCGATCGAGCATCTGCAGCGCCTTCTCGGGCTGAGCTTCTACTTCATAGGCCCGCGCGAGCTGATAGAGCACCGCGTCATTGCGCTCGTAGTCGGGATGCGCGGCAAGCAGTCCTTCATAGAGCTGGATCGCTTCCTTGACTTCGAGGCCGCTGAACGTCTCTTCACCGACGGCTCTCGCGCTTTCATCGACTTCGAGCTGCAAGTCCCCCAGTCGTCGCATTGCTTCCGCGCGCATGCGTTCATCGGACGACTGGAGCTCGAGGAAGCGACGGTACTGCTCGATCGCTTGCTGTGGCGTCACGTCGGTCGGTGGGTCGCGAACCACTTCGACCTCGCGGCTCTCGAGGTCTTTGATGGTGCCGGTTCGATTCCGCTGATCGGCGAACGCGGGATGCGCAACGCACACGAGGCTCGCAGAGGCGAGCACGATGGCGCATCGCAGCCGTGAGCTCCGGCGCGAACTGGATGAGGCGCTCTGACGAGGCGGCATCATTCGCGGCCTCCCTGCGCGCCGCTCGAAGCGCGGTCGTAGATCGACGCGAGCGCGAATCGAGCCTGCAGCGAGTACGCGGCGAGGCGTTCCTTCTGGGACTCGAGCTCGCGAATCGCGATAGACGCGAGATACCGGTTCTGCGCCTCCGCCGTAATCGCCAGACGCGCGATCAATCCTTCGATTCGCGGGCGAAGCTGCGCCACACGCTGCGCGAATGCTTCCGTTCGGGCGGGGTAGTCCTCGCGCGCTCGCTCGACGAGCACCCAGCGGCGGCGCGCCTCCCGGTAGGCGACTTCGAGCTCGCGCAACTCCTTGCGTGCACGCCACAAACGAGCCTTGTAGCTCGCATTGAAGTCCCAGAGCAGCCGGCCTCTTATCAGACGCGTCTTCTCGCGCATCTCCTCGACGAGAGGATCGCTCTGGTCGGCGCGCGCAAGCACGCTCTCGATTCGCTCGATTTTCCGCCATTGCTCGAGCTCTCGCTCGGTGGCGAGCCCGACAACGTCACCCTCCCGCTCGATCGCAGCGATACGGGATTCGAGCTCGTTCTTACGTGCCTCCAACGCATCGAGATCGACGCCGCCCAGCGTCTCCTCGAGCGCAGGCAGCCGCTGTTCGTACGCTTTGCGCCGCGTATCGACCATGCTCTCGAACGCATCGACGCTCAACGCCCAGTTCGCGAGATTGCGTTGCATGATCCTGAGGTCGCGATAGTTCTTGAGTCCCTCTTGGAATTCATGCGTCGCAAGGAGGTGGTAGAGGTAGCGCGTCTCGGGGGCATCCGGCAGATTCTTCAGCTGCCAATACCATCCGGCCCGTTCTCCTTCGTCATTAGCGACGATCGCCTCAAGCAGGCTGCCGTTGCGAATGGATTCGATCGATTGATTGATGCGCTCTTCTTCCTCGGCGAACGCCGTCACGGCGAGCATGTACTGCTCCGCTGCTTGCCCTTGCGCGTCGAGTTGCGCATAGGCATAGGGCACGGCGAGATAGGACTCTTGCACGGCCGCATCGAGCATGTTTCGCCCGCGAAGCTCGAGCCACGGAACGAGTGCTTTCGTAAAGCGCTTTTCGGCAGAATCCGCCCAACCGACGCCGAGCAATGCCTTGTTGGATTGCGGTCCTTGCAAACGCACGCGCTGCAGCACCCGCTTGGCGTCCTCGGCACGGCCGGCCTTCAGCCACGCATAGCCGAGCGCGAGATTCGATTTGTCGCGTAGCGCCGCGAGCTCTTCCGTTGGCGTTGCGACCTGACCGACCGCGTCGAGCAGCTTCGCGGCTTGCTCGACGCGCTCTTGGCGCACGAGCGCGACGCCGATGTTGAAGCGTGCGTACGACGACCACACGTCCGTCCCGTCGCCGACGGGTTGCCAGCGCTCGAGGACGCGAACCGCGTCCTCGTAGCGATTCAGGTACATCAGCACTTGCGCCTCGAGCAGATGACGCTCGGGCTCGAGATCCCCAGGAAGCGCGCCGCGAATCGAGGCAAGCGCGCCCGCTGCCTGCTCCAGGTAGTTTCTTTGGTACCAGACCTTCGCTAGATAGAACCACGCGCGATTGCGCACATCGAGCGGCACGTTGTCGTTCAACAATGCCTTGAAAATGCGTCCTGCCTCTTCGTGCTGCCCCAAGGACAAGTAGAGACCGCCCTTCAGCAGCTCCGCCTCGACCGAATGGTTCGTCAAGCGGTCGAAGTCTTGTCCCGCGCTGAGGCGAGTGAGCGCCGATAGATACTCGCCCTGATAGAAATAGAAGAGAACGTCGCCCCAATGCAGATCCTTCACGACCTGGGGAGTCCCGATGAGCGGTCTGTCGGTCGGCGCCTCTTTCGCGAACGAGGAAGTGGACATCGCCGTCAGAACGCAAGCGAACGCGAGGGAGGACGCCGAACGGACGAAACCGAATACGCGACGAGAAGAAATGCGTACGGCCGTCATCGGTCTGTACGCATTCCTGGTCTCATCCGCCGGCCTCCAACTTCCAACTGTCATCGTCACTCCCATTGCTTGACGATGAATTCCGGTTGCGCTTTCGAAGCTCGGTCGCTGATCTTGAGCTCGATGTACTTCGCGCCGACGCCTTTCTCGAGCTTCACTGTGGCACCGCGCCGATAGTCGCGCACGTGCGGCCCTTTACCGGTGAACAAGGCGATCAGTTCGTGCTCGCCCGCTTTCAGATTGCCGATGTACACCCGATGGACGCCGCCCTTGAGCAACGCTTCGGCTTCGCGGTCGGTGTAGAGGTAATTCGCCACTTCTTTGTCGTCGAGCTTCAACGTCACGGAATCGAGCGCGAAGAACTCGCCGACATCCATCGATACGAACACCGCGACCTGCGTATTCGCGGGGAAGAGGAGCTCTTCCTCGAGCACGAACAACTCGCGGTTGAGATCGAGCACTTCCTTCTTGAGCGCTTGCACCTCCTGATCCAGGCTCTGGAAGTCGTCTGTCGGCGCTGCACTCGAGGCAAGCGTCGCCTCTTGCGCGAATGCCGGAACGAGCAAGACCGACGCCAAAAGAGCAATGAAAGTGCGCAACATGTGAGTACCCAAATCCTCGATGCCGTTCAGCAAAAGCCAGCGCCTATTCGTTCAGCAACCGGCGCAGCTCATCGGTATAGCGAAGCTCATATCCCGGCTTGTAGCCTTCCGAGACATAGCGAATGGTTCCTTCTCGGTCGATTAGCACGGTCAAAGGCATGGTGCCGATCTCGTAGGCCTTTGCGACATCGTTGCGCGTATCCATCAACACGGGATACGACACGCCCAGCGTGGTCGCCATCTCGGCGGCTCGCTCGGTGTCCTGATCGATGTTGATACTCAGCAATACCAGACCCGCGCGTCGATACTTCAGATAGATCTCATCGAGAAGCGGCATTTCCTGGCGGCATGGTCCGCACCAGGTTGCCCAGAAGTTGAGAACGACCACCTCACCGAGTTGTTCGGAGAGACGAATATTTTCTTGTTTGAGCGATCGCAACACGAAATCGGAAGCGGCTTTCCCGACGAGGTCGGAAGGCGCTGCGAAGGCCACTGGCGTGACCAGAAGGCAGAGGAACAGAAAGCAACCTGCCAACTTTCGGCTCGCGCTTACTTGTACTGTTCGTGGCATTTGGCGTTCGTGGCTGCAGACTAAGCGCGGCGCAAACCGCGGGAAGCCACAGGCGACTGTAGGACGAAGTCGCATGGTGCACAGACAACGAGCCGCAACGACTCGCCGTTGGCAACCCCGCTGTCTTGGGAAGCCCTTTAGACCGGTGGCTTTGCGTCCTCACTTTTCAGTGAGTTTGCCTTTGCTTGGCGCCG
>JAAYXG010000369.1 GCA_012516015.1 Lysobacteraceae bacterium
CGCTTGCGACCAGCAGATGGTGCATCACAGCACAGGGCAAGCGATCTGCTGCGAGGTTTGCTGCCGATCGCGCTGCTTGCGGGCGGCATCACCGTGCTCGTGCTGATGTTCATGTGGCGCGAGCAAGCGTCCTACAAGCCACTGTTCGGCGCGCGTGAGAACGTCTCTGCATCCGAGATGATGGCTGTCCTGGATAGCGCCTCGATTCCGTATCGCGTGCATCCAGATAGCGGCCAAGTACTCGTGCCTGGAGATCGGCTCGGGGAAGTGCGCATGCTTCTCGCTGCGAAGGGTGTGGTGGCAAAGCTCCCTGCAGGGCTCGAGCTGATGGATCGCAACGACCCACTCGGCGTGAGTCAGTTCGTCCAGGACGTGCGCTTTCGCCGCGGCCTGGAAGGCGAGCTCGCGCAGAGCATCATGTCACTCGATGCGGTCGAGTTCGCTCGGGTGCACATGTCGATCGCGCGCACTTCATCCTTCGTCGTCTCCGGTTCCGAAAAGAGCTCGGCATCGGTCGTCGTGACGCTCAAGCCGGGCCGCCAGCTCGCGGACGAGCAGATTGCCGCGATCGTGAACATGGTCGCGGGCAGCACGGCAGGACTCGATCCGGCGCGCGTGACGCTCGTCGACCAAGAAGGCCATCTACTGTCCTCCCGCGTCGATCTTACGGAGGGCTACGAGGTCGGTCAGGGCAACGATGCGGCGCGTAGGGTCGAAGAGACGATGCGCCGCAACGTGCGCGATCTATTGGCACCCGTGATCGGCGACAGCAATTTCCGCGTGAGCGTGAGTGCAGACGTCGACAACGACCGCGTCAAGGAAACGCATGAACGCTACGGCGAGACGCCAAAAATCATGAGCGAAGCGCTACGCGAGGAGCAGGATCGCGATCCGCTCGCGCTCGGCGTGCCGGGCTCGCTCAGCAATCGTCCCGTGTCCGTCGCGGCAACAGCGGCAGAGAACGCCGGAGAAGACTTGACGAGTAGCACGCAGCGCAATGCCTCGACGCGGCAGTATGCATACGACCGCACGATCACTCAGATTCAGCGTAGCCGCCATCGCTTGCGCAAACTTCACGTCGCCGTCGTTCTGAACGCAGCTGCCGCGCCTGGTGGTGCAGCCGCCTGGACGCAGCCGCAACTGGCCGATGTCGAGCGCGTGTTGCGCAGCGGGCTCGGCATCGATGAGGCGCGCGGCGACACGCTCGTCGTTTCGACGCTCGCGTTTCCTGCGCCATTGCCGCCTCAACCTTGGTGGAAAGAGCGCGGCAACATCGTCGACGCGAGCACCTGGTTGTCCTACGTTCTCGGTGCTCTGCTCGTATTCTTCCTCGTTTTGCGGCCGCTTCTGAAGCTCGCGCAGCAGCGGTTCGCTCTGCCGGCGCCCGCACCGCAGTCCGTCGAAGCGCAGGTGATCGAGCCTACCGCTCCAGCGCTGGAAGGAAGCGCAGCAGGCGCCACTTCTCCACTTGGACAGACGCCTCAGCGCATACCGGTCAGCCCGCTTCTCGAAGACTACGATCTGCCGCCACCAGGTTCCCCCGTGGACGTGATGGTCGATCACTTGAAGGTGCTCGCCGCGAAGGAGCCCGAGCGCGTCGCGGAAGTCGTCAAACAATGGGTGCAGAAGAATGTCCGATCCGAGTAGCACGGCCAGTACGTCGCTTGCGCTGAATGCGCCTGCGACGCCGCTCGAACGCGCGGCGATCGTCCTGCTGAGCATGGGCGAGGAGCCCGCCGCTGCGGTGCTGCGTTGCCTATCGCGCGAAGAGCTGCTCGAGGTGACGCAAGTGATGTCGCGCATCAGCGGCATCAAGGTGGAATCAGTCAAGCATTCGCTGCAGAGCTTCTTCGATGACTATCGCTTGCAGAGCGGCGTTCACGGCGCTTCGCGCACCTACCTCAAGCGTTCTCTCGACCTCGCTCTCGGCAGCGACATCGCAAACAGCGTTCTCAATACGATCTACGGCGATGCCATCCGCCCGAAGATGGAGCGGCTGCAGTGGGCATCGCCGAAATGGCTGGCCGAGCGCATCAGCCAGGAGCATGTGCGCATGCAGACCGTGTTCCTGGCGTTTCTCCCGCCGTCGCTCGCAAGCGAAGTCGCAGCGGCGTTGCCGGCCACCGATCGCGACGCAGCGCTCCTGGATATGGCACGGCTCGACGAGATCGACCGTGAGCTGCTCAGCGAGCTCGATGAGTTGGTCGATCAGTGTCTCCAGAGCCTGGGACTGCAGAGCGCCAGCGTCGAAGGCGTGAAACAGGTCGCGGAGATCTTGAATCGCGTTCCGGGCGACCGCGCTCAGATGGTCGAGAGCCTGCGCGCGCGTGACGCTGCGATCGTCGATGAGATCGAACGGCGCATGTACGACTTCTTCATCTTGTCGCGCCAGACCGATGCAACGTTGCAGCGGATCGTCGAAGCGGTGCCGCTCGAACAATGGGCGGTCGCGCTGAAGGGCGCAGAGCCGCAACTGCGCGAGGGCATCCTGCGCGTAATGCCCCGCCGTCAGGCGCAGACGTTCGAAGACATGATCCGTCGCGCCGGCCCCGTTCCGCGCAGCCGCATCGAGCAGACCCGACAGGAAATCATGGGACAGGTGAAAGCGCTTGCAGACGAAGGCGAACTCGAGCTGCAGCTGTTCCAAGAGGCAGTCATCGAATGAGCGCTTGGCGAACGCATCGCTTCACCCCTTTGTCGCAGCTGATGAGCAGCGAGGCGTGGCACGCAGGCGTGCCGGCGCATCTTTCTGCGCAAGCGCACGCTTCGCTCGCCGACGGCTTTCAGCACGGCGTCGAACGCGGCTATCGAGAAGGGCACGAGGCAGGCCTTCGCGAAGGTCGCGAAGAGGGCTTGGAGCAGGGGCGCATGGAAGGCCATCGCGAAGGACGCGAGGCGGGTCGACGCGAGGTACACGAGCGCTTCGCTACGCTCGCGGCGCCGATCGATTCGATCATCGATAGTCTGCGGCGCTTGCAGGCCGATTATCAGACCTCGCTGCGCCGCGAGGTGGTGGACCTGGTCGCGAAGATCACGCGCCAGGTGATTCGCTGCGAGCTCGCGCTGCAGCCCGCACAACTGCTTGCCCTCGTGGACGAAACGC
>JAAYXG010000370.1 GCA_012516015.1 Lysobacteraceae bacterium
CGGAAGCCGGGGAAGCCACGTTCGTCGCAGGACACCCTGGCACGACCAATCGACTGTTGACGGTCGAGCAACTGAAGTTCCAACGCGACACGCAATTCCCCGAGTATCTCGTGCGCAATTCGGAGCTGCGCGGTCGCCTGATCCAGTGGGGCAAGACGGGTGCCGAGCCCGAGCGCATCATTCAGCGCCCGCTGCAAAGCATCGAGAACGCGCTCAAGGTCTATCGCGGCCGCAACACGGCACTGCTGGATGATCGCTTGATGGCCGACAAGTCGGCACGCGAACAAGGCTTGCGCGAATTCGTGATCTCGGACCCCGCGCTCACGCGCAGCGTCGGCAGCGCGTGGGACGACATCGCGAACGCGCAGGAACGCATGCGCCAAATCTATGGCCGCTATCTCTATCTGGAGTCGGCCGCCGGCTTCAACAGCACGCTGTTCCGCTACGCGCGGCAGCTCGTGCGTGCAGCCGACGAGCGCAGCAAGCCGAACGAGCTGCGGCTACGCGAGTACGCCGATTCGAATCTGCAGAAGCTCGCATCGAGCCTCCTTGCGCAAACGCCGATCTATCCCGAGCTCGAGAAGCTCACGCTGTCGTTCTCGTTCGACAAGATGCGGGAATACTTGGGTCCCGACGACCCGATCGTACGGCAACTGTTGAGCGCCGAGTCGCCGCAGTCGCTCGCCGAGAAGCTGATCGACGAAACGAAGCTCGCCGACGCGAGCGTCCGCGAGGCGCTTTGGGACGGCGGGTCGGAAGCGATCGCAGCCAGCGACGACCCGATGATCGTCCTCGCACGTACGACCGATGCGGAGGCACGCGCCGTCCGCAAGATCTATGAGGATGAAGTGCAAGCGCCCGTCGCCGCCGGGCAAGAGCGTATCGCGAAAGCGCGTTTCGCAGCGTACGGGACCGGCACCTATCCGGATGCAACGTTCACGCTGCGCTTGAGCTATGGCGCGGTGAAGGGATGGGAAGAGAAAGGCGAGCCGGTCGAGCCGTTCACGACATTGGCGCGCCTCTACGAGCGCGCGACCGGTCGAGCACCGTTCGAGCTCCCGCAAGTCTGGCTGGACGCGCGCGACAGGTTGGACATGACCACGCCGTTTAACTACGTCACGACGAACGACATCGTCGGCGGCAACTCGGGAAGCCCGTTGATCGATGCCGAAGGCCGCCTCGTCGGACTGGCTTTCGACGGCAACATCCACTCGCTCTCGGGCAGCTATTGGTACGACGCAGCCTTGAACCGCGCCGTCGCCGTGCATCCGGCCATCATCATAACTGCGCTCGAGCAGGTATACGAAGCGAAGAGCATCGCGAAGGAGATCCGAAGCTCACGCTAACGAATCACGACGCGCGTTCGGCAACGATCTCGAACTCGAGGTGCAGTCGATCCTGCACCTCGAGCGCGCCGAGCGCGACGCTGAACGGCTTCATGCCGAACTCCGTCTGCAGTAGGTCGAACGCTCCGCTTGCCGTCAGCCGCCGCCCGCTCACGGCAAGCTCGATGGGTACGACAACGTCCTTGGACACACCCTTGAGCGAGATGCGCGCGGTCACGACGGGCGCGTCCACGCTGCCCGAGATCTCAGCCGATCTCAGTGAGATCGTGGGAAAGCGCTCGGCATCCAAGACTTCGGCACGCAGCATGTTCCGTTTCGTCCCTTCGATATCTTTTCGCGAGATGCCGGGTGGAAAATCCTTCCCGTATGCCGCTCGGTCGTCGGGATCGTCCACGATCAAGGACTCGACCGGGATCGTCATCTCGAATCCCGAACGCTCGAACCGCGGGTGCAACCACGCACGCCCGGTCACGGACCGCGAAGTCACGACGTGGTTGTGGCCTAAGCGCGCCAATGCGCCGCCGCGGTACACGAGAATGTGGATTTTCGATGCAGTCGGATCGAGCGTGTAGACCTGCGCGCCGCGCGTGTCGGCGGCCGGTTCGGGCGCGAGCTCCGGAAGCGCCTCGGGCGGTCGTATCGGGCGCGCACACGAGGCGAGCACGCTGAGCAGCATGAGCGCCAAGGCCAGTTGCCTCCGCTCGACCAATGCGCGGTGCGGCGGCCTTGACGGCTGCCCATCCATTTTTCACCCTCGCGTCGCCCCTATCCCGATATTGCACGATATGCTCATGGGTCTCTTTATTCCACACTCCTTGGTTTGGGGGTAGCGGCTCGATGCAGTTACGAAACAGCGAAACGAAGTACGGGGCGATCGCTCAGCTTTTTCATTGGGTGATCGTGGTGCTCGTCGTCACGCAGTTCGTGCTCGCCCAACGAGCGGACAGTCTTCCGCGTGGGCTCGCTCTCCTGCAAACGCTTGCCCTACATAAGTCCGTGGGCATCACGATCTTCGCGCTCGCGTTGCTGCGACTCCTGTGGCGGTGGATGAATCCGGTGCCTCCGATGCCGTCGAGCTCGCCGCGCTGGCAACAGATCGCGTCGCGCATCTCGCACATCGCGCTCTATGCATTGCTGCTGTTGATGCCGCTGTTCGGCTGGCTCATGTCCTCCGCGCGGAACTTTCCCGTGAGTTGGTTCGGCATCGCGACGCTGCCGGACCTGATCGCCCCGAGCGAGAAGGCGTACGAGTTCTTCCATGAGGGTCATGAGCCGCTCGCTAAGGTCCTGTTCGTGCTCGCCCTCGTTCACATCGCCGCTGCGCTCAAACACCACTTCATCGATCGCGATGACGTGCTCTTGAGGATGCTGCCATGGAACCGAAAGGGCGGCGCAGAACACTAACCTCATGTCGACCGTTTCGATTCGTCGTCCTCTGAATGTTCGAGAACCTCATGTCACGATCCAAGTCGCTGTTGCTCTTTCCTGCCGTGCTCGTCGTCGGTCTTGCCCTTGCGGCCACTCAGTGGGTCATGCAACCGAAGCAAAGCGAGCTGACTTTCACCGCAATACAGGCCGGCGCACCCTTCCAGGGCAAATTCGAGGAGTTCGAGGCGGATATCCGCTTCGATCCGGGTGACATCGCGAACAGTCGTTTCGAGGTCAAGATCCAGCTCGCGTCGGTGAACACGAAGGACCGCGAGCGGGACGACATCTTGAGAGGCGCGGATCTCTTTGCGGTCCATAAATGGCCGACAGCCACTTATGTCGCCGAGCGCTTCGAGCACCGCGGCGGTACGAAGTTCGCCGCGTACGGAATGCTCACGCTGCGCGACGTGACGCGCGAGGTACCGATCGAGTTCACGTTCGAAACGAACGAGAGCGGCGCGTGGCTAAAGGGAACGGGCAAGCTCAACCGGCTCGACTTCGGTGTCGGCCAAGGCGAATGGAGAGACACCTCGGGCGTCGCGAACGAAGTGCAGGTCCAGTACGCGCTGCTGCTCACGAAGAGCTAGTGTTGCACCAAGACAAATCTCGCCAAGCACGCCAAGGTAAGAGCAAAGAGCAAGAAGATTTTCTCGCGGAGACGCAGAGGCGCAGAGATCAGAAAAGAAGAAAATCTTCTCCCCTCTTACCTCTGCGTCTCCGCGTCTCTGCGAGAGTATTTTGTCTTGTTCTTGCTCTTACCTTGGCGAGCTTGGCGTGCTTGGCAAGCGATCTTCTTGTCTGCCGCGACGCTCGAATAGGCTCACGAGCCAGATCGTGAGCGATGACAAGACGACGCCCGGGATCATCTCGTAGAGATCGAATAGCGCGCCTTCGCCCTGTTGCCACAAGATCACGGTGACGCCCCCGACGATCATCCCTGCGAGCGCGCCGTTGCGCGTCATGCGCGGCCAGTAGAGCGAGAGCACGATTGCGGGCCCGAACGCCGAGCCGAAGCCCGCCCATGCCCACGCGACCAAATCCAACACGGTGCTCTCGGGGTCGAGCGCGAGCAGGAATGCGACGATCGCGATCGTCAGTACCGCGAACCTCCCCACCCACAACAGCTCTCGGCCTTGCGACTGGGGCCGTAACAAGCCTCGATAGATATCCTGCGCAAACGCGGAAGACGCAACCAACATCTGCGCCGCAGCGGTGCTCATGATCGCCGCGAGAATGCCCGATAGGCAAATGCCGGCAAGCACTGGATGCAGATAAGCCGTCGACATCAAGATAAATGCCTTCTCCGTATCCGGCCCGTGCAGTGGCTCGAGCGCAAGCACTGCAGTCAATCCGACCATGATCGCGGCGGCCAGGACGATGATCACCCAGCTCATCGCAAC
>JAAYXG010000371.1 GCA_012516015.1 Lysobacteraceae bacterium
CGAGCGTGCAGACGATCGCGCGTGGCCGATGCCGATCGGCGAAGAGTATGCCGAGCAGCTCAAGAGCAACTTCACGGATTTCGCGAACGTCGGCGGCCGCGAAGGCGGCGCGATCACGGCTGCGTGCTTCCTAGGGAAGTTCACCGAAGGACTGCGTTGGGCACACCTCGACATCGCGGGCACGGCATTCCTCGGCGGCTCGCAGAAGGGCAGCACCGGCCGCCCCGTACCTTTGCTCGTCGACTACTTGCTCAACAAGTGAGCGGGTCGAGCGTGAGCCGCGTCGATTTTTACGTACTGTCGGACCCGTCGCCGGACGCCGTGTGGCGATGCACGTGCCGGCTGATCGAGAAAGCCGTCGATCTCGGGTCGCGCGTCTACGTGCAACTCGCGCGCTCGAGCGAGGGCGCGCGGTTGGACGATCTGCTGTGGACGTTCAGCGATCGCAGCTTTCTTGCACACGAGCGCTGGGACGGCACGTCGGAGCCGCACCCGCTCGTCAAAGTGCTCCTCGGCGAAGGTCCCGGTCCGCGCTCGCATCGGCAACTGCTCGTGAATTTCAGCGGCGCGGTGCCGGACGATCTCGAGAGCTACGCACGCATCGCGGAGATCGTCGATACGGATCCCGACCGCAAGCGCCTCTCCCGCGAACGCTACAAGCAGTATCGCGACCGCGGTTGCACACTGGAAACGCACAACGTGTGAAGGACAGAAGCCGCTAGCGGCTAGGCCGGACACCGACCCGAGAGATCTCGCTGCGCCTCAACGGAGGGTTCTCCCTCAACCGCGATCCGCCATTCGCTATTCCCCAACCACCTCTATAATCCTCGGCGCTAGCCGCCTTTCGACTGACCCATGGAAAAAACCTACGACCCCAAACAGATCGAGCAGCGCATCTACGAACGATGGGAGTCGAACGGCTGGTTCGCACCATCCGGCAAGGGCGAGCCCTACTGCATCATGATCCCGCCGCCGAACGTGACGGGGACGCTGCACATGGGTCATGCGTTTCAGCACACGCTCATGGATGCGCTGACGCGCCTTCATCGCATGGACGGGCGCAATACGCTCTGGCAACCAGGCACGGACCACGCCGGCATCGCGACGCAGATGGTCGTCGAACGCCAGCTCAATGCCGAGGGCAAACACCGTCGCGACATCGGGCGCGAGGCATTCGTGAAGCGCGTGTGGGAGTGGAAAGAACAATCGGGCGACACGATCTCTCGGCAAGAGCGCCGACTCGGCAATTCGGTCGACTGGTCGCGCGATCGCTTCACCATGGACGAAGGTCTCTCGCGCGCCGTCACAGAAGTCTTCGTGAGCCTGTACGAACAAGGGCTCATCTATCGGGGCAAACGGCTCGTCAACTGGGATCCGGTGCTCCACACGGCGCTCTCGGATCTCGAAGTGCTGTCCGAGATGGAATCGGGGTCGCTGTGGCACTTGCGCTATCCGCTCGAAGACGGAACCGGTCATCTCATCGTCGCGACGACGCGCCCGGAAACGATGCTGGGCGACACCGCAGTCGCGGTTCATCCGGAAGACGAGCGGTACAAGCACCTCATCGGTAAACGCATCCGCTTACCGCTGACCGATCGCACGATTCCGATTATCGGCGATGCCTACGTCGATCCCGAATTCGGATCCGGCTGCGTCAAGATCACGCCGGGGCACGACTTCAACGACTACGAAATCGGCAAACGGCACAACCTGCCGCTCATCAACATCTTCGATGAGAATGCGGTCCTGAACGACGCCGTACCCGAGCGCTATCGGGGCAAAGGCCGCTTCGAGGCGCGCAAGCAGATCGTTGCGGATCTCGAAGCGCAAGGGCTGCTCGAGAAAATCGAGCCGCACAAGCTGCCGGTACCGCGCGGCGATCGCAGCGGCGAGATCCTCGAGCCGTGGCTCACGGATCAATGGTACGTCCGCATCGGACCGCTTGCCGAACCCGCGATCAAGGCGGTCGAAGACGGTCGCATCCGCTTCGTCCCGGAGAACTGGTCGAAGACCTACTTCCAGTGGATGCACAACATCCAGGATTGGTGCATCAGCCGCCAGCTCTGGTGGGGCCATCAGATTCCGGCGTGGTACGACGACGAAGGCAATGTCTATGTCGCGCGCTCGGAGGCCGATGCGAAGGCACAAGCGCGTGCGAAGCGCGGCAAGGAAGTCGAGCTCGTGCGCGACGAAGACGTGCTCGACACGTGGTTCTCGTCGGCGCTCTGGCCGTTCTCGACGCTCGGCTGGCCGGAACAAACGGACGAGCTGAAGACGTTCTACCCGACGAGCGTGCTCGTCACGGGTTTCGACATCATCTTCTTCTGGGTCGCCCGCATGATCATGATGGGGCTCAAGTTCGCCGGCGACGTTCCCTTCCGCGAGGTCTACATCACCGGGCTCATTCGCGACGAGCACGGCGACAAGATGTCGAAATCGAAGGGCAACATCATCGACCCCCTCGATTTGATCGACGGCATCGATCTCGAGTCGCTCGTCGCAAAGCGCACGAGCGGACTCATGCAGCCGCATCTCAAAGACAAGATCGAGAAGAACACCCGCAAGCAGTTCCCGCAGGGCATTCCCGCTTACGGCACCGATGCGTTGCGCTTCACGTTCTGTGCGCTCGCGACGATGGGCCGCGATATTCGCTTCGACTTGGGGCGTGTCGAGGGCTACAAGAACTTCTGCAACAAGCTCTGGAACGCCGCGCGCTACGTACTGATGCAGGTCGAGGGAGCCGAGGCGCCCTCCGCTGCTTCGAACGATTCGAGCGCGGCGCTCAGCATCTTCGATCGCTGGATCCGCTCGCGGCTCGGCACGACGATCGAGACAGTGCGCGCACGCATCGCCGAGTATCGATTCGACCTCGCCGCACAGGCCGCCTACGAGTTCGCGTGGTACGAGTATTGCGATTGGTACTTGGAGCTCTCCAAGCCGACGCTGCAGTCCGACACCGCGAGCGCGGAACAGAAGCAGGCGACGCGCGAAACGCTCGCGGCCGTGCTCGAAGGAACCTTGCGGCTCTTGCATCCGCTCATCCCGTTCATCACTGAAGAGATCTGGCAGTCGGTCGCGCCGCACGCGGGCGTGCGCGGCGAGACGATCATGCTGCAGCCCTATCCGAAGGCCGCAGACTTCCCCAGAGACCTGGCGGCGGAAGAAGCAATCGCGCCGATCAGAGCGGTCATCTTGGGTGCACGTCAGATACGCGGACAGCTAGATGTGCCGCGCTCGCGTCAGATGCCGCTTTTCGTGAGCACGCCGAGCGAGGCCGAATGGCGCGAGATCGGCGACCATCTCGAGCTCATCAAGGCGCTCGCAAACGCGACCCAGATCGATCGCATCGAGAACGAAGCATCCTTGCCGCCGACGGCGATCCAGATCGTCGACGGCCACACGATTCATGCGCCGCTTTCGAGCCTCATCGACGATGTCGATCTCGAGCTTGCGCGCCTCGCCAAGCGCAAGGCGAAGGTGCAGCAGGACCTGAAGCGCTCCGAAACCAAGCTTGCGAATCGGAATTTCGTCGCGAATGCTCCGCCCGAGATCGTCGAGCAGGAACGCGCTCGCATCGCGGAGTTTCAGAAAGAGATCGCGGCGTTCGAGGAACAAGAGCGGCGCGTGGCCTCGCTCAAGCGCTCCCCTAACCGCTAGCGTCCAAGCCTTCTGCCATGGATTCACCCGTACCCACCCTCATCACTCAGGCGGACCCAGTCGAGCTCATCGGCGGCACGATCGAGCAGCTCAATCGGGTGATTCTCGGCAAGGAGCATCAGATGCGGTTGTGCATCGCGTGCCTGCTCGCGCGCGGACACCTCCTCATCGAGGACATTCCGGGCGTCGGCAAAACGACGCTTGCGCACGCGCTTGCCGAAGCGCTCGGCATGTCCTACCAGCGCATTCAGTTCACGAGCGACCTCTTGCCCGCCGACATCATCGGCGTGTCGGTGTTCGATCGCGAGACGAACGCGTTCCGCTTTCACAAGGGACCCGTGTTCTCGCAGCTCGTGCTCGCCGACGAAGTCAATCGCGCGACGCCCAAGGCGCAAAGCGCGCTACTCGAGGCCATGGAAGAGCATCAAGTCACGGTCGACGGGCAGACTTATCCGCTCGCCGCGCCCTTCTTCGTCATCGCGACGCAGAACCCCGTGTATCAGATCGGCACGTATCCGCTGCCCGAATCGCAACTCGACCGGTTCTTGATGCGCATCGAGCTCGGCTATCCCGACGCCGCGCTCGAGCGGCAGCTCTTGATGGGACAGGATCGACGCGATCTGCTCGCGACGCTGCCGCCGACGCTGTCGCCGCAGCAAGTGCTGCTCATGCAGACGATGGTGCCGAAGGTGCATGCCTCCGACGCGCTGCTCGATTACGTACAAGCGATCGTGCGCTTCACGCGCGAATCGCCCCAGCTCGAGGCGGGATTGTCGCCGCGCGCCGCGATCGCATTGCTCCGTGCGGCCCAAGCCTGGGCGCTCATTCACGGACACCTGGGTGTCGTGCCCGAGGACGTTCAAGCGGTGTTGAGCGCCGTCGTCGGGCATCGACTCAAACCGAAAGACGATTCCATTGCCAGGAACGCGTCGGAAGTCGGCGAGCTCGTGTTGAAGGCCGTGGGCGTGCCTTGATGCGTCTCCCGGGTATGTTCGAAAGCGGTTAACGAGCTTCTTATGTCGAGCACGTCGAGCTCGCACACCGCGCCTACGACCGCTCTTCCAAGCAGGCAGCCGCTTTCGCGACGCCTTCGCGAGCGAATCCGCTCCTTCTCTTTGCACCCGCGCATCCGCCGCTGGACCCGCAAGCGTCATGGCATCGATCCCGATCCGTTGACGTTGCCGGGACGACGCATCTACATCTTGCCGACCGGGCTCGGCGTCACCTACGGCTTCATGCTCTTCGCCATGTTTCTGGGCGCGATGAACTACGGCAACAATCTCGCGCTCGGCTTGGCGTTTCTCTTGGGCGCCCTCGGGCTGACGGCCATGCATCACAGCCATCGCAATCTTGCCGGCGTCCGTATTCATTCGGCCGGATGCGAGCCCGTCTTCGCGGGGCAAATTGCACGCTTCCGCGTGGCAATCGAGAATCCTTCGCCCTTGCCCCGCTACGAGCTCACCGTCGGCAACGACGTCGGCATGGCGCAACCCGAGCGCATCGAGCCGAACGGGCGCACGATGCTCGAAGTGAAATTGCCTGCAAACAAGCGCGGGTTGCTTGCGCTGCCCTATTTCGAGCTCGCGACGCGCCATCCGTTCGGATTGTTCCGCGCGTGGTCGGTGCTCCATCCCGAGCTTCATTGCGTCGTCTATCCGCGCCCGAGCGCGCCGGGCAAGCCTCCGCCCCTCCTCGAGACCGACACCGGCGGCGCGCAGGATCTCTCGCGCGGCGACGAGGATTTTGCCGGTTTGCGCAGCTTCCATCCCGGCGATTCCCCATCGCGCATCGCGTGGAAGGCTTATGCGCGCGACCAGAGTCTGCAAGTGAAGCTCTATGCGGGCACGGAAGTGACGTCCCATGTCTTCGATTGGGACATGCTCGCCGGTCTGGGCGTGGAAGCACGACTTTCGCAGCTTTGTCGCTGGATCGAGGATGCCCACGCCGCGGGGCATGCGTTCGGGCTCAAGCTTCCCGGAACTCACATCCCCACCAATGTCGGCGCCTCGCATCGACAGCGATGCTTGACGGCGCTCGC
>JAAYXG010000372.1 GCA_012516015.1 Lysobacteraceae bacterium
GAACAGCGCGCGAAAGAGCGTGCCGAGCAACATGGCATCGGCGATGTCCGACACGAACAGCTCGTCGAAGCAGATGACGCGGGCGCGCGCAGCGATTTTGTCGGCGACGCGTTCCAAGGGGTCGGATTCGTCGGGGTGCTTCTTGAGCTCGTCGTGCACCGCTTGCATGAAGCGGTGGAAGTGGCTGCGCTGCTTGTTCTTGAAGGGCAGGCTATGGAAGAAAAGATCCATCAGCCACGTCTTACCGCGCCCGACGCCGCCCCAGAGATAAATACCTCGTTCGGTGGGGCGAGCGCGTTTGCGCGACAACAACTCTTTGAGAAGCCCCGTCCTCGGCGTGGGCGCGAGCAGTCGCTGCCGAAGATCCTCGAGCCGAGCCACGACGCGCTCTTGTGCTTCATCGGCGGCATAGCCGAGGCGCGCGCATTCGGCACGATAGGAAGCCACGAGGGACAAAGTAGGGGAGGGATGGGTCGTCACGCTATCGGGTGCTTTCGTGACTCGTGATTCGTGATCCGCGGGTCGTAGGAGATGAGTCGAGGCGACATTCTTCCGAGTCACGAATCACGAGTCACGAATCACTCAAAGGTTCTGGTAGTTGGGCCCGGAGCCGCCTTCCGGCGTTGTCCACGTGATGATTTCATAAGGATCCTTGATGTCGCATGCCTTGCAATGGACGCAGTTCGCGGCGTTGATCTGCAAACGTTTGCCGCCTTGTCCGTCATCCACCATTTCATAGACGCCCGCGGGACAAAATCGCTCGCATGGGTTGCCGTATTCCTTCGTGCATCGGTCGACGCAAATGCTCGTATCGTGCACGATCAAGTGCACCGGCTGCGCCTCATCATGCACGTTGCCCGCGAAGTAGACGGAAGCAAGTCGATCTCGAGGAGGTAGGGTGCGGTCGACCCAGCCGCGATCGGGAGAGACATACTCGTCGAGCTTCTCCAATGCGGCCCAATCGGGGGTGCGATGATGCAGTGTCCAAGGCGTCTTACCGTTCGACAACGATTCGAGCGCTGCGTTCGCCATGCCGGCGTACAAGCCATGCTTGAACGCGGGTTTGAAGTTCCGCACCTGATACAGCTCGCGGTGACCTTCCGATGCCCGCCAGCGTGCGTCGAAACCAAGACTCTCGCCGCGCTCGCTCAAGTGTTCCGCCGCCAGAACGCCCGAGCGAATCGCTTGATGAATGCCTTTGATCTTGAACACGTTGAGCGTGCCCGCGGCATCGCCGACGAGGAGTGCGCCAGGCATCTCGAGCTTCGGTAGAGACTGATAGCCTCCCGCGGCAATCGTGCGCGCACCGGCGGCAAGGATCTCACCGCCTTCGAGCAAGCTCTTCACGCGCGGATGATGCTTGAACTGCTGGAAGGCCTCGAACGGCTGTAGGCGCGGATCGCGATAATTGAGACCGACGACGTAACCGACGTAGACGCGGTCGTCCGTCAAGTGATAGACGAAGCTGCCGCCGTACGTCTGCGTATCGAGCGGCCATCCGAACGCATGCTCGATCCGTCCCGGTTCGACCCGCCCGGCTGGCAATTGCCAGATCTCTTTGAAGCCGAGACCGAACGTCGCCGGATCGGCGCCGTTGCGCAAATCGAAGCGAGCAATGAGTTGTTTCGTGATCGAGCCGCGCGAGCCCTCCGCGAGGATCGTCGTCCTCGCATGGATCTCGACGCCGGGCGTGTAGTTTGGCCCGGGCGTGCCGTCCTTGAGCAAGCCCATATCGCCGATGCGTACACCCTTGACGCCGCCGCCCTTGTCGAACAATGCCTCGGCGGCAGCGAAGCCCGCGAACACATCGACGCCGAGCGCTTCCGCTTGTTGCGCGAGCCAGGGCGTGAGCTGGCCGAGCGAGATGATGAAATTGCCGTGGTTGTGCATGGGGCTCAACTTGACCGCCCAATCCGGCAGCTTGAACGAGCCCGTTTTCGTCATCAGGCGCACATCGTCGGTTGTCGCGGGCACTTTCATCCCTGGGTAATCGGTGCGCCAGGCCGGCAGCAGCGCATCGAGCGGACCCGGCTCGAGCACCGCACCCGAGAGCGAATGCGCACCGACCGACGATCCCTTCTCGAGCACACAGACGTTCGTCTCGGGCTTGAGCTGCTTGAGACGAATCGCACACGCGAGTCCCGCCGGCCCCGCCCCGACGATCACCACGTCGTACTCCATGACCTCTCGTTCAGTCATTTCTCCCTCGATTGATGGAAACCCAGATTGTCTCGTAAGTGCACCGGGTCGGCAAAAGAAGGCTCGAGGCTGGGGGCTGGAGGCTGGGGTCAGAATCGCTCGTGCGGCGTACGCACGTCATCTTCCTGTGGTGCGAAGAGTTGGAGAACGCTCGCTGCTGCTCGCGGCTTCTTGCTCCGGCCTCCAGCTCCCAGCCATCATCTGGGCGCCATCCGGATCGCGCCGTCCAATCGGATGCATTCGCCGTTGAGCATGACGTTTTCGCACACATGTGCGACGAGCGCGGCATATTCCTCCGGGCGGCCGAGGCGAGGAGGGAAGGGGACTTGCTTGCCGAGCGAGTCCTGCGCCTCTTGCGGCAGCGACGCCATCATCGGTGTCTTGAAGATACCGGGTGCGATCGTCATGACCCGGATGCCGCTCGATGCAAGATCGCGCGCCATCGGCAACGTCATGCCGACGACCCCGCCTTTGGACGCAGAATAGGCGACCTGACCGATCTGGCCGTCGAATGCCGCGACGGACGCGGTCATCACGATCAAACCGCGCTCTCCTTCTGCATTGGGTGCGTTCTTCTGCATGGCGGCGCTCGCCGCCTTGGACACGAGCAGCGTACCGACCAAGTTGATCTCGATCACCTTGCGAAAGAAATCGCCCGGCATCGGGCCTTCTTTATTGACGATGCGGCGCGGCCACGCGACGCCCGCGCAGTTCACGACGAGATTGAGACCGCCCATCTCGCGCTGCGCTCGCTCGATGGCGGCATCGACCGCCTCCTCGCTTGTGACATCGGCGGTTTGGAACATCGCGTTCGGCCCGAGCGCATCAACGGCTTGGGTACCGGCGTCTCGATTGACGTCCAACAACGTCACGCGCGCGCCGCTTGCTACCAAGCGCTGCGCCGTCGCATACCCAAGACCCGACGCACCGCCCGTGATGACAGCTCGCACCTCGCCGATTTGCATGCTTGCTCCTCCTCCGCAAAAGAATCCGATAGACGCCTTGGCGGCGCGCCATGTGCATTCAGTCCAACGGGGCGAGGCTACATTGCTCCACCTGTCGACGAGGGTCACTTCGCGGTCCAGCCGGCCTTCCTTTTCTCCAGAAACGCGGATAGTCCCTCTTTTGCCTCGCCGCCCGCCCGCAGCTTTGCGAGCAAGCGCGATGTCTCTTCTAGGAGCATTTCGCGGTCCGACGCTTCCTCCACTATTCGGATGAGGCGTTTGGCTTCGCGCAATGCGTTCGGACCGCCCTGAAGCAGCGACTCCAAATAGGCCTCGACGGTCTCATCGAGCTGACTAGCCGCGACAGTGTCGTGTAACAATCCGATTGCGCGCGCCTCCGGCGCCTCGAACCGAGCCGCGGTCAGAAACAACCTTCGCGCCTGACGCGTGCCGATCGCTCGAATCACGTAGGGCGAGATCGTCGCGGGCACGAGACCGAGCCGAACTTCCGTCAGCGCGAACTTCGCGGTCATTGTACCGATCGCGACATCCGCGCATGCGATGAGGCCGATACCGCCGCCGAATGCGTTGCCGTTGACCCGCGCGATCAATGGCCGGTCGACTTCGTCGAGTGCACGCAGGCACTGCGCGAGCAACCGCGCATCCTCTAGGTTTGCTTCCTCCGAAAGATCCCGCGTCGAGCGCATGTGTTCGATGTCCGCGCCCGCGCAAAAGCTTGCGCCTGCGCCGGTGAGCACGATTGTGCGCACTTGCGAGTCGCGCTCCGCGTCGAGAAGCGCGGCATGCAGCGCGGTCAGAAGCCCGGGATTCAACGCGTTGTGCCGATCCGGGCGATTCAGCGTGAGCGTGAGGACGCCGCGTGAGGAGAGAGACGAGAGAACCGCGTTCATGGTGATCAGCCGCTCGCTACCGAGATCTACATCCTGAAAACGCCATACTTCTCCTCCGCAGGCGGCGGGCCGTTCATCGCCGCGGCGAGCGCGAGGGACAGAACGCGTCGAGTATCGATGGGATCGATGACGCCGTCGTCCCAAAGGCGGGCGGTCGCGTAGTATGGGCTGCCTTGGGTTTCGTACTGCGTGCGAATCGTGTTCATGAACTCATCGCGCTCGGCGTCGCTCCAGGACTCCCCGCGCGCTTTCAAGCCATCCGCGCGCACGGTCGCGAGCACCTGTGCGGCTTGCTCGCCGCCCATCACGGAGACGCGGGCGTTCGGCCACATCCACATCATGCGCGGGCTATAAGCGCGCCCGCACATCGCATAGTTGCCGGCCCCGAAGGAGCCGCCGATGATGACGGTGAATTTCGGCACGCGCGAGCATGCGACCGCCGTGACCATCTTCGCGCCGTCTTTCGCAATGCCGCCCTGCTCGAATTTCTTGCCCACCATGAAGCCGGTGATGTTCTGCAAGAAGATCAGCGGCACGCCGCGGCGGTTTGCGAGCTGGATGAAGTGCGTTCCCTTGAGCGCGGATTCGGAGAACAGGATACCGTTGTTCGCGACGATCGCGACCGGATAGCCGTCGATGTGAGCGAAGCCGCACACGAGCGTCTTGCCGTACAGCGCCTTGAACTCGTGAAACTCGGAGCCGTCGACGATGCGAGCGATGATCTCGCGCACGTCGAAAGGGTAGCGCGTGTCCCGAGGCACGATCCCATACAAGTGCTGCGGATCGTGCGCCGGCGGACGACTCTCGCGACGCGCGAGCCAAGGCTCGCTCGGACGCGCGAGATGTCGCATCGCTTCGCGCGCGAGCTTGAGCGCGTGCACATCGTCATCGGCCAAGTGATCGGCGACGCCCGAGATGCGCGTATGTACATCGCCGCCGCCGAGCGTCTCTGCATCGACGATCTCGCCGGTTGCCGCCTTCACGAGCGGTGGACCGCCCAGGAAGATCGTGCCTTGACGCTTGACGATGATGGCCTCGTCGCACATCGCGGGCACGTACGCGCCCCCGGCGGTGCAGGAGCCCATGACGACCGCAATCTGCGGAATGCCCTCGGCGGACAGTCGCGCCTGGTTGTAGAAGATGCGGCCGAAGTGATCGCGATCGGGGAATACTTCGTCCTGCAGCGGCAGGAACGCGCCGCCCGAGTCGACCAGATAGATGCACGGCAGCCGATTCTCCGCGGCGATCTCCTGCGCTCGCAGATGCTTCTTCACCGTGATCGGGAAATAGGTGCCGCCCTTTACCGTCGCATCGTTGGCGACGACCATGACGGGTGCACCGTGAACGTAGCCGACGCCCGTGATGATGCCGGCCGCGGGCGCGCTGCCGTCATACATGTCTTCGGCGGCGAGTGGAGAGAGCTCGAGAAACGGCGCGCCGGGATCGAGCAAAGACGCGACCCGATCGCGAGGCAGGAGCTTGCCGCGCTTGGCGTGCTTGCGCCGCGCCTCTTCGCCGCCGCCGCGCGCGGCGATGTCGAGGCGCTGGCGCAACTCGTCCGCGAGCGCGCGCATATAGGAGGCGTTGAGATGAAAGCTCTCGGAGCTCGGATCGATGCGAGTCGGGATCATGCGGTCGCCTCGAAAATCTCGCGTCCGATCAGCATGCGCCGGATCTCGTTCGTTCCGGCGCCGATTTCGTACAGCTTGGCATCGCGCAACAAACGGCCGGTCGGATACTCGTTGATGTAGCCGTTGCCGCCGAGCGCTTGAATCGCTTCGAGCGACATCCGCGTCGCCCGCTCCGAGGCCTGCAGGATGCAGCCGGCCGCATCGAAACGCGTGATGCGGCCGCGATCGCACGCGGACGCGACGGCGTACACATACGCACGGCAAGCATTCATCGACGTGTACATGTCCGCGATCTTTCCTTGCATGAGCTGGAACGTCCCGATCGGGCGGTTGAACTGCTTGCGCTCGTGCACGTAAGGCAACACGTTATCGAGGCACGCGCGCATGATGCCGAGCGGTCCGCCGGCAAGCACGACTCGCTCGTAGTCGAGCCCGCTCATCAGCACTTCCGCGCCGAGGCCTTCCCTGTGCAGAACGTTTTCGGCCGGAACGCGACAGTTCTCGAACACGAGCTCACACGTATCCGAGCCGCGCATGCCGAGCTTGTCGAGCTTCTGCGCGGCGCTGAAGCCGGGCATGCCCCGCTCGACGATGAATGCGGTGATGCCCCGTGCGCTCAGCTCCGGGTTGATGGTCGCGTACACGACGACGACGTCCGCCTCGGGCCCGTTCGTGATCCACATCTTCGTCCCGTTGAGCACGTAGTCGTCGCCGCGGCGCTCCGCGCGTGTTCTCATGCTCACGACGTCCGACCCCGAGCCCGGTTCGCTCATGGCGAGTGCGCCGACGTGCTCGCCGGAAATGAGCTTCGGCAGATACTTCTGCTTCTGAGCCTGCGTTCCCCAGCGGCGAATCTGATTGACGCAGAGGTTCGAGTGCGCGCCGTAGGAGAGTCCCACCGAAGCGGATGCACGGCTGATCTCTTCCATCGCGACGACGTGCGCGAGATACCCGAGCCCGGCGCCGCCGAGCGACTCCTCGACGGTGATGCCGAGCAGGCCGAGCTCGCCCATCTGCGGCCACAGCTCGCGCGGAAAGCGATTCTCGCGATCGATGTCCGAGGCTAACGGCGCGATGCGATCTTGCGCGAAGTGCGCGACGCTCTCGCGCAGCGCGTCGATGTCTTCGCCCAATCCGAAGTCGAAATCTTCC
>JAAYXG010000373.1 GCA_012516015.1 Lysobacteraceae bacterium
CACGGGGACCATGTTGTATATATAAACAGTATCCCGAATGCGTGTCAGGAATGCGCAATGAGTGATCTCACGCCGCGCCAACGTCAGATTTTGAAACTCATCCAGCAATGCATCGCCGAGAACGGTATGCCGCCGACTCGGGCCGAGATTGCGCAAGAATTCGGTTTCAAGTCGGCGAACGCGGCAGAAGAGCATCTGCGTGCGTTACAGCGGAAGGGCGTGATCGATTTGATTCCAGGTGCCTCGCGAGGCATCCAATTAAAGGATTCTCTCCGTGAGCAGTTGGGCTTGCCGCTGATTGGTCGAGTTGCAGCCGGCAAGCCCATGCTCGCGGAAGAGCATATCGAGGCCCGTTATCAGATCGACCCGAAAATCTTCCAGCCCAAGGCGCATTACCTTCTGAAGGTGCGCGGCATGAGCATGAAGGACGCGGGCATTTTCGACGGCGATCTAGTCGCGGTGCATCGCACGCCGGAAGTGCGCAACCGGCAAATCGTCGTCGCGCGGCTCGACGATGAAGTCACCGTCAAGCGTTACAAGCAAGAAGGACGTGTCGTGTGGTTATTGCCGGAGAACGATGACTTCGATCCGATTCGCGTCGACATGAAGGAACACTCGCTCGTAATCGAAGGCGTCGTCGTAGGCGTGCTGCGGCATGGGAAGTCGAAAGCGCTCTTCCAGTAGGCAGATGCGCATCGACTGCGGGCGCAGCCGCCCTACGCGAATCGGAGAAATGCGAGAGGATTGAAGGGCTGTAGGTAGAACAATCCTTCGGCTAGGAAAGTGGTGGAGGCGGCGGGAATCGAACCCGCGTCCGCAAGCGCTACGCAACAGGACACTACATGCTTAGCCCATTCTTTGAGTCTCGCTGCCCGCTACCCGAAGGGCAGGGAAGACGTGCAGCCAGCTACAGAACGTTTTAACAAGCCGGCCTGGAGCCCACCGGACTTGCGAGCTTGTGAGCGCGTCCCCCGATTCTGGATGCACAAGCACATGCCAGGCGAGGGTTAGGCGGGATTAAGCCGCCAGAGCGTAGTTGTCTTCGTTGGCAACTATAAGTTTGTAAGCAGTTTTACGAGGCACTTACACCTCGGCATGCACCTGAAGTTTCGCAACCCACGTCGAAGCCGGTCGCCCCCAGTGCAGGACGTAGTGTAGGGGCAAAGGCGCGAATAACAAGGGTCAGGTTGAGAAGCAGTGAGTGATTCGCGGTTGGGAAAACCTCGTCGGCGGCGAGCCACGCGATTCGGCCACCTCCGCTGACCTCCATCCGGTTCTAGACGGCCCCTACCGGGTGCGATGCTTCAGGAGCCTGGATTTTTCGCGTTGCCAATCGCGATCCTTCGAGGAAGCGCGTTTGTCGTGCTCCTTTTTGCCCTTGGCAAGACCGATGCGGAGCTTTGCGCGGCCGTTCTTCCAATACATCTCGAGCGGCACGAGCGTGTAGCCGCGCCGTTCCACGGCCCCGACCAATCGGTCGATCTCCGCACGATTGAGGAGGAGCTTGCGCGTGCGGATCGGATCGGGGAGGACGTGCGTAGACGCCGTCGGTAAAGGCGATATGTGGGCTCCGAACAGAAAGGCTTCGCCGTCCTTGATGAAGACGTAGGCTTCCTTGAGCTGTGCTCGCCCGGCGCGCAGGCTCTTCACCTCCCAACCTTGCAGGGCGATGCCGGCCTCGTACGTCTCTTCGATGAAGTACTCGAAGCGTGCTTTCCGATTCTCGGCAATCGTCGGGTTGGCGGTCGATGGTTTTTTCTTGCTCATAAGGGATCGCCATTGTAACGGGTGGCGCGACGAGCGGCCGGTTCCTTAAACTTCGCGCATGCGATTGCTATTCCTCCTACATGCGTGAGCTCGCGAGAAGCGCGTTGGTGCCGTTTACGCCGGCACAGATGTTCGCGCTAGTTGCGGACTTGGAGCGCTATCCCGATTTCGTTCCCTGGGTTTCCAAGGCGCAAGTGCTCGAGCGCGGCGACGACTATGTCATCGGACGGTTGGAGATGCACCGAAGCGGCACTCGCGAGGCGTTTACGACTCGCAACACGATGCGGCATCCGGAGCGCATCGACATGCAGCTCGTGGAGGGACCTTTCAAAACGCTGTCTGGGCTCTGGACTTTCGAGGATATCGCCG
>JAAYXG010000374.1 GCA_012516015.1 Lysobacteraceae bacterium
AGTTGCGGCGGGATGTGCTCGTGCGCGACGTGCCATGTCTACGTCGATCCGGAATGGATCGACAAGCTGCCGGAGATGCAATCGGATGAGCGCGAGCTCATCACGGAGCTCACGACGTATCAGCCGGGCGTCTCGCGACTTTCGTGTCAGATCCCGTTCACCGAGGAGTTGGACGGGATCAAGGTGACGGTCGCACCGGAAGAGTAGCGGGCCTACTTCTTCTCGGTCTGCTTCGCCACGGCTTCAGCCGCAGCAGCGATCGCTGCCGGGTCGCCGAGGAACTTGCGCGGCACTCTGGGTTTCAGGTCGTCGTCGAGCTCGTACAAAATCGGCACGCCGGTCGGGATGTTGAACTCGACGATGTCGGCGTCCGACATGCCGTCGAGCATCTTCACGAGCGCGCGCAAGCTGTTGCCGTGTGCGACGACGAGAAGGTTGCGGCCGGCCTTGAGCTCGGGTGCGAGGCGGCCGTTCCAGTAGGGCAGCACGCGCTCGAGCGTCGTCTTCAAGGATTCGCTTGCAGGCAGCTCCTTCGGATCGATGTCCTTGTAGCGGCGCTCGAAGCGGGGATGGCGCTTGTCGTCGAGCGTCAGCGCGGGAGGGGGCACGTCATAGCTGCGGCGCCAGATCTTCACCTGTTCGGCGCCGTGCTTCTCGACGGTCTGCGCTTTGTCGAGCCCTTGCAACGCGCCGTAGTGACGCTCGTTGAGCCGCCAGCTCCGCTCGACCGGCAGCCACATGAGATCCATCTCATCGAGGATGATCCACATCGTGCGAATCGCGCGCTTCAGCACCGACGTGAACACGAGGTCGAACTCGAACCCTTCCTCTTTCAGGAGCTTCCCAGCCGCTCGCGCCTCATCCTTCCCTTGATCGGTCAGGTCGACATCGACCCAGCCCGTAAAGAGATTCTGCAGATTCCAGGTGCTTTGTCCGTGACGAATGAGTACGAGTTTGCCAGGCATATGTGTCGTAAAGGGGTCGGATCGTGAGGGAGCGCGATTTATACCAGAAGTCGGGGATCGTGTGGACATTCTAGGCGTGCGTGTAAGCGTGCGGACGTGTGGACGTCAGAGCGTCTGATGTCTACACGTCCACACCTCTACACGTCCACACGCGTCACTCGGTGACGCGGCGTATCGCCTGCACCGCCACCGACAAGGTGGCGAAATCCATCTCCGGCAGCGAACGCATCTCGCTCATCGTCTGGCGTACGGCGTCGACGGACGCCTTGCGGGCCGCAAGCCACGACTCCAGAATTTCGTTCACGGATCCGCGCGGCTTCTCTTCCAATACCTGCAGACAGAGCCTGCGTTGCAGCTCGTAGACGCTGTCGCGCAAAGTCGTGCGCGCGACCGCCTGCCAATGACCTTCGACGCCGAGCACCTCGATGCGCTCGCGCAGCCAGTCGAGCGAAAGCGCCGTGCCGATACCGAAGTAGACGTTCGCGGCGCGGTCGATTTGTAAGCGAGTTGCTTCCGCGATCGCCACGAGATCGAGACCCGAGCGCAATGCGTTCAGCGTGGCCATCCGATTGCTCAGCGCTTCGGGCACGTTCGCCGAACGATAGTGCTCGTAGCGCGTTTCGAATGCCGCGAGATCCGCACCGGACAGCACCCGCGGAATCGCATCGTCGAGCTCGGTCAATCCGCGCCGGAAGCGCTGCACCTGCTGATCGATGTTGAGCGCATCCGGCTGATGCCGCAGGAGCCAGTACGTCCCGAATCGCAGCAGCCGTGCGGTCTCGTGCATCATGTCGTACTGCGTCGAGGCGGCGATGCGATTGTCGAGCGCCTCGATGTCCGACCACGTCTTGCGCATGCCGAACGACTCGCGCGCGATCGCATAGGCGCGTGCGATGCTCGCCGCGCTCGCGCCGGTGTCTTCGTGCACGCGGCGAGCGAAAGTCGGTCCCATGCGATTGACGATGCTGTTCGTCGTCGCGGTGGCGATG
>JAAYXG010000375.1 GCA_012516015.1 Lysobacteraceae bacterium
AGGCGATATCAGTTGTCTGGATCTCGGCTACTCGCTTGAAACACAAGCGGAACCCTCGAACGCTCTGTCGCTCGTCATACCGCGCGAGGTCATGCATTCCTTCCTACCGCACGGACAGCTCCCCGTCGGCGGCGTGATTCCGGGCAACTCCGCGGCCGGCAGCATCCTCGGCGATCACCTGCTCAGTGTCTGGAAAGCGCTGCAATGGGCGTCCGCAGATGAAGATGAGCGCATCACTCAAACCGTCCTCGGCGCCGTGGCCGGCGCGTTCGCCGAATACAGCCCGAACGCTCGACACGAGAGGGCTTTGGAATCTCACTTGCTCGATGCGATCTGTGCCTACATCGAGCGCAATCTCTCGGCCGAGCACCTCACGCCGGAACATCTGTGCCGGAAATTCGCTTGCTCGCGCGCCCGGCTCTATCGGTTGTTTCAACCGATCGGCGGCGTGGCAGCCTACATTCGACAAGCACGGCTCGAACGCTGCCGGTACGAGCTTCAGGATCCGCGCGCAGCCACCCGCAGTGTGACCGAGATCGCAATGCGCTGGGGCTTCACGAGTCAAAGTCATTTCTGCCGCTTGTTTCGTGCGAGCTTCGGCATGACACCGAGCGAGGCAATCGAGCAAGCGCGCGCGCAGCGCAGCTCCCGCGCCGAATCGACTCGCCTACCGTCTTCACCTCGGCCCGCTTTCCATCACTGGCTCCGCCAGCTCTAGCTCATCGATTGTGAGCGCCTCGTGCTTTTCGCGCGCGCGAGACGCATGGGCAACTTCCTTGAGACGCTCAGGCAAGTCTACGGGCTCGCTCGTGTCGATGATGTTCGGTGACAGAGTTGCCTCGAGAGAGGTCGGTGAGAAGACGCGAATAGGGGAGGGCAGGAAGACCGAGCAGACGTAGGTGCTTCCGCTCTCGAGCGAGGTGTGGAGTGCCAGTAGAGGGTTTCATACGCAACATCGTTCGAGCGATATGCATCTGCGCAGGCGTGAGCTTGCTCGTCGCTTGCGACTCGTCGACCTCTCGCTCCGCATCCGTTGTCACTCGATCCACTGAATACGTGATATCCGGCGCCGCGGTAAACGGGCCCCTGGCGTTCGCAGAAGTGAGCGTGTACGCGCCCGACGGGCGCCTGCTCGGTCAGACGACGACGGGTGCGGACGGCCACTACCACTTGACGGTGCACGCTCCACCACCCTATCGCGTAGCAGTGCAGGGCGGCGTGCTCGATGAGGTGCCTTACGCTGCGGCCTTGCACGCCGACTGCGACTCGGGCGTCGACTGCAACGTCACGCCTTTCACAACCACGATCGCTCGGCTCGTCGATGAGCATGGCTTCAACGTCGGCGACGCGCACGCGCTGCTGTCGAATAAGCTCAGCGTCGATGAAGACCCGTTCGTGAGCGCGCTGGTCGACGGCGAGCCGCAGCCAGAGTTCGATCTCGATCAGGTACGCGAGTTCATCGATGGCGGCGAGCGGCTCGATGCATGGGTCGCGGGCATCGTCGACTGGGTGCGCGACGACTCGAGCGATTCCGAGCCGCCCCTTGGTATCGCCGGGACGGTTGCGGTGACCGCAAATGCGTCGTCCGGCGGCAGCATC
>JAAYXG010000376.1 GCA_012516015.1 Lysobacteraceae bacterium
CGGCGTGCAAGCGAACTTGTGGACCGAGCACATGCGCAGCGAAGCGCGTGTAGAGCACATGGCCTTTCCGCGCGCGGCGGCGATTGCGGAGATCGCGTGGTCGCATCCCGAGCGCATCGCATTCGCGGACTTCGAACGCCGCTTGCCCGCACAGCTTGCGCGCTACGAGGCGCTCGGGATTCGTCATGCGCCGCCTCCCGGGCCGGTTAAGCTCTCCGACGCGACGCGCAGAAGTCACGAGCTCGATCTCTGCAGCAACAAGCTCATCTTGTCATTGGAGGACGATGCGCCGGTGCAAGGCGAGCGCGAGACGTTCCTCGTGGATGTGATGGAGCCGTGCTGGATGTGGCGCGGCGTCGATCTCTCGCGCGTGCGCGCGATCGAAGTCGAAGTGGGACAAGTGCCGTTCAACTTCCAGATCGGCAAAGAGCGCGAGGCGATTCGATTCCATGAGCCGCAGACGCCTGCAGGTGAGCTCGAAGTCCGCCAGACCTGCGACGGGCCTGTGCTCGCTTCGTTGCCGCTCGGTCCCGCGCTCGATCGCGATACGACGACGAAGCTGCAGCAAGTCGAGCTGAACGGCGAGGGCGTGCAGGACCTGTGCTTCACGTTCGCACAGCACACGCTCGATCCGCTTTGGGTCGTGCATCGCATTCGCTTGATGCCGCGCGCTGAGCTCTCCAGCGGATCATGAAGCTGACGCTGCTGTCGCCGCTCGATGGTTGGCTTGCGCCGCTCGCGGAGGTGCCCGATGCGGTGTTCGCGGACCGCATGTTGGGAGACGGCGTCGCGATCGATCCGACGAGCGGCGAGCTTCGTTCGCCGTGCGACGGCGAAGTCATCGCCATCGCAAAGACGCAGCACGCGATCACGATCCGAGCCGCCAATGGCGCCGAGGTGCTCGTGCACGTCGGGATCGACACCGTCGCGCTCCAAGGCGAAGGCTTCCAAGTCCACGTCGAATGCGGGCAGCGCGTGCAGGCGGGGCAACGACTCTCGAGCTTCGACTTGGATCGCGTCATGCGCGGCGCGAAGAGTCTCATCACGCCTGTGCTTATCGCGAACGCGCACGCTTATCGATTCGAGAGCAGAGTGCTGAATCGGGCGGTGTCCGCCGGCGACGCCTTGCTCGACTTGTTTCCGATCGAGGCGAGGGAGAAGGCGACGGTCGAACCGTCCGCGACGGTTTCGGTTCGCTGCGAGCTCGTCGTCCATCACGCACATGGATTGCATGCGCGCCCGGCGGCGCTCGTTGCGGCAGCGCTGCGGAATGTCTCGGCCGAGGTCCGCGTGTATGCGCATGGACGCTCGGCCAATGCGAGAAGCGCCGTGTCGGTTATGGGGTTGGGCATTCGCGCGCGCGAGACGATCGCGCTCGAGGCGAGGGGACTCGATGCGGACAAGGCGCTCGCGCTCGTCGCGCCGCTGCTCGGAGGCGCTCAAGAACGAACACCCGCGCCGTGCGCTGCCGCACAGTCATCGAAGCAGGTTGCCGAGAAGATCTTGACGGGTGTCGTCGCGAGCCGCGGCATCGCGCTCGGTCGTGCGACGCTGCTTCGAGAAGACGAGATTCCCGTCGAGGAAGCGGGGCAGGGCGTGTTTCACGAGAACGCGGAACTCGAACGCGCGCGCGGCGCCGTGCGGGCGCACTTGCTCGAGCTGAGCAAACGCGCATCGAACGTCGGTCGCGAGGTGATCGAAGCGCACCTCGAGTTCATCGACGACGTCGATCTCATCGAGCGCGCATTTGCGCAGATCGCGCGCGGGAAGAGCGCGGGTTTTGCGTGGCGCGCGAGCATCCGCGAAAGCGTGCGGGCGTTGAGCGCGCTCGACGATGCGCGGATGAAGGAGCGCGTCTCCGACCTGCTCGACATCGAGGCCCAAGTGCTGCGCGCGTTGCGCGGGGAAGCGATCGCGTCGGCCCGCGCCCTGCCCGAGAACGCGGTCCTGATCGCGTCAGACTTGAAGCCGTCGCAGATCGTCGCGCTCGATGTGTCGCGCATCGCGGGGCTCTGCACTGCGCGCGGCGGTCCGACGTCGCATGTCGCGATCCTCGCGGCCTCGATGGGCGTGCCGGCGCTCGTTGCGCTCGGGGAGAGCGTGCTGAGCATTGCCGAAGGGACGTGGTTGATGCTCGATGCGGAAACCGGACACCTGCAGCGCTTGGACGAAGAACAAGCGAAGCACGATGCAGAGCGGATGCTGCAAGCGCGGCGCGAGCGAGCGCGCGCGGAGCGCGCCGCTGCACAGCAGGAATGTCGAACTGCAGATGGCGTGCGCGTGCACGTCTGGGCGAATCTCGCTGGGCTCGCGGATGCGCAAGCGGCGGTCGCGAATGGTGCAGAGGGTTGCGGACTGCTGCGCACCGAGTTTTTGTTCTTGGATCGCCGGGTGCCGCCCGATGAACGCGAGCAGCTCGAGCAGTATCAAGGGATCGCAACTGTCCTCGGCGATCGACCGCTCACGATTCGCACCCTCGATATCGGTGGCGACAAACCGGTTCCGTACCTCGCGCTGCCGAACGAGCCGAATCCCGCGCTCGGACTGCGCGGCGTGCGCACGAGCTTGTGGCGGCCCGACTTGTTGCGCACGCAGTTGCGTGCTCTGTTGCGCACCGAGCCTGCGCAGAATGTGCGC
>JAAYXG010000377.1 GCA_012516015.1 Lysobacteraceae bacterium
CGCGGCGACGGTTGCGGGTGAGCGAGTCGCATTGAGCGACGAGTACGCGATCGAGATCGTCCCCGATGAGAAGCCGATCGTGCAGATCGAGCGGCCCGGCCGCGATTGGCGCGCGACGAACATCGAAGAGGTGCCCGTGCGCGTGCGAGCCGAGGACGATTTTCGCTTGCAGCGAGTGGAGCTGCGCTACTCGATCAATGGCGGCGAATGGCGCTCGCTCCCGCTCGATCGCGGCATCAAGGAGACTCGCAAGCAGACGTTGCTCGAGCTCGAGAAACTCGGCGAGCAGCACCAACAAGCGAGCGGCTCCGCGCTTCTCGCACCGGGCGATCTGATCTCCTACTACGCCGTCGCGAAGGACCACAAGCATTCGGTTCAAACCGATCTGTTCATGGTGCAAGTGCAGCCGTTCGAGCGCCGCTTCCTGCAGCAGAACGCGAGCGGAGGCGGAGGCATGGCCGATGAACAAGGCGCGATCTCGGAGCGCCAACGCGAGATCCTGCTGGCGACCTGGAACCTGCAACGTTCGGAGGCTGGCAAGCGGCAGTCTCGAGAGCAGCTTCGCGACAACGCGAAGATGCTCTCCGACATGCAGGCGACGCTGTCGCAGCAGGCACGCACGCTGGCGACGCGTACCCGAGCGCGAGCGCCGGTCGAATCCGACGAGCGCATCAAGCAATTCGTCGAAAGCTTGGAGCGGGCGGCGGTCGCGATGGAGCCGGCGGCCGCGCACCTCTCCGCCTTTCAGCTCGAGAAGGCCATTCCCGTCGAGCAGCAGGCGCTGCAACAGCTCCTTCGAGCGGAAGCCGCATTCCGCGAAGTCCAGGTATCCATGCAGAACGAAGGCGGCGGGCAAGGTGCGCAGACGGCGCGTGACTTCGGCGAGATGTTCGAGCTCGAGATGGATGTCGAGAAGAGTCAGTATGAAAGTGAATCGCAGCTTTCCGAGACGAACAAGAACAAGGAGATGGAGGAGGCGTTGCGCAAGCTCAAGGAGCTCGCCGAACGTCAGGAGCAGCTCGCACAGGAAGCGAATCGCAAGCAGACGTTGACGCCCGAGCAGCGCTGGCGGCAAGAGCAGCTGCGACGCGAGGCGGAGGACTTGCGCCGCCGGCTGGCGGCGCTGAATCGGCAGCAATCGCAATCGCAGCAGCAGTCCGAGCGGCAGTCGCAGCAGTCTGGAGAGCAATCAGATCGCGAATCGGGTCAAGAGTCGCAGCAGCAGCAAGCAGCGAGCCAAGGCTCTTCGAGCGGCTCGCGAGGACGGCAAGGCTCGCAGCGAGCGCTCGAATCCGTCGATGAGGCGCTCTCCGAGATGCAAGCCGCGAACTCGGAGCAGCAGCGTAGTGCGGAGGAGCAGGCGAGTGCTGCGCGCGAAGCGAGCCGCAAGCTTCGCGAGGCTGTCAAACAACTCGACCGACCGAATCCGACGGGCCTCGATTCGTCGCTCGAGCAACTCGCCGATCGCGCGGGCGAGCTCGCAAACGAGCAGCGTCGGATCGAATCCGATCTGTACGAGGCGGTGCGCGAGTCGGGGCAATCGGGACCGTTGAGCCCACGCCGCAGCTCGATCGATCAGGCGCGCGCGCAAGCGCTAGTCGAAGGCAAGCAACGGTTGGCCGAACGGCTCGGCGAGCTGCAGAAGGACTTGCGCAACAGCGTGCATCGACATCGAAACGCGGACAAGGAAGCGAGGCAACAGCTCGCGGAAATCGTGAACGACGTCGAGGCGTCGGACTTGATGTATCGGATGCGGCGTAGCGCGGCGGAGATCTACTACGGCCGTGCGCGCGATGCGGCCGCACGAGAAGGCATCATCACGGAATCGCTGCAGAATTTGGAGAAGGATTTGCGTGAAGCGGCGGCGCGAGCAGGCAAAGGCGAAAGCAAGTCGCCGCAGGACGAGCCTGCGACGGAGCAATTGCTTGCGGAGGTCGCGGAGTTGCGGCGTCGTGTCGAGCGCAACGAGCGGCTGCAGGCGGTTGCGGGCGAAGCATCGCAGCGCGACGCGGGGCAAGCAGCCGAGCAGGGACAAGCGCGAGCGAGCGAGCAAGGCGAGTCGCGACAAGCGCCGCGACAAGCGCGCGGCGGCGCGTCCGGCGACAAAGGCCCGAGAGGTGCCGAGAGCGCGCTGTCCGCATGGGATCCCGTATCGCCGAATGCACGCTTGCCCGAAGGCACTCTCGAGGGACGCGATTCGCTTGCGCGGCAATCGACCTCCATAGCCGATCGGGCGCGTCGCATGCGGGAGCGAGCCAACAATCGGGAGCTCACGGCACGGGAGATCGCAGCCTTGCGCGAAATGGCGCGCGAATTGCGTCGGCTCGCGGGAGATCCGCTTGCAGCCGAAGCGGCGGCAATGAAAGGCGCGGTCGCGCAGATCGAGTTGACCGCGCTTGCCGCCGTCGCCAATGCGCGCCGCACCGAGCCGGCGAGAGCGACCGTACCGATCGGCGATTCGCCCCAGTACCGCGAAACGCTCGCCGAGTACTATCGAAGGTTAGGAGGAGCGGAACGATGAGGATCGACACCGTGCTCCCTCTGCATGCATTGCGGCGCATGACAAGGAACGCCGTGCGCATACCTCGGTGCTGAGTCGAGGGCGGTGTCGCCGTGATCAGAGGAGTCGCAACGCTCGTGATCGCAGCCCTGAGTGCGGGATCTTCGAACCTCATCACGGGCGACGGCGGCCGAGCGGGACAGCCGGCCGATCTGGGGAAGCTCAATTTCGTTCGCGTGATCTACGACAGCGAAGGAACGATGGGCGAGGCGTACTACGTGTACGACGGCAGGCTGTGGGCGCGATGGGAAACCGACTTCCCGGAAGGCGACGACAATTTCTCGCGTCGGCTCGCTCAGCTGACGCGCATCGACGTCAATAAGCGCGCGTTCAGCCGCATGCTGACGGCACCTGATCTCGGCGATTTCCCGTTGCTCTACATGTCGGATGTCGGCTACATGGTGCTCACGCGTCAAGAACGCGCGGCACTACGTCACTATCTATTGAACGGCGGATTCGTGTGGGTCGACGATTTCTGGGGCGATGCCGAGTGGCAGCAGTTCGCTCGCGTCATGCGTGAAGTCCTCCCCGATCGAGAGTGGCAGGTCTTGCCCTCCGACAATGGCCTCTTTCGCAGCGTGTTCGACTTGGAGGCTGTACCGCAAATCCCGGCGCTTCCGTTTGCAAGTCCCATCGGCAGCACCGCGGAGCCGCCGGGTGCGCACAAGCTGCCGACGGGTTCGATGGAAGAAGCGCAGATGCGCGCATGGCTCGACGACGAGGGCCGCATCATGGTTCTCGCAACCCACAACACCGACGTCGGCGACGGTTGGGAACGTGAAGCGTATGGCGAGTGGTACTTCGAAACGTTCTCGACCAAGGCTTACATGGTCGGAACGAACGTCGTCGTTTACGCGATGCTGCATTGACTAGCAGGTTGACGGTTGACCGTCGACGGCTAGAGAAGGCCCACTCTTACCGC
>JAAYXG010000378.1 GCA_012516015.1 Lysobacteraceae bacterium
CAGCTCCGCGCTCGAACTGAAGTATCGCGTTCCCCTCGCGCCCTCGCTCGACGGCAACACCGTCGATACGCAGCTCGAGCAGGCCGCTTTCGCCGAGAACAGCGTCCGCTACCAAGCCACGTTGCAGTTCCTGAGCTCGAAGTTCCGCGGCCTGATGACGGCGATTACGGGGCAGTAACGAAGAGGGTTGTCGGTTGACAGTTGTCAGTTGACAGCCAGAGAGACGCAGCAAACAGAAACTTCTTACCGTCAACAGTCAACCGTCAACGGTCAACCATCATGTCTTCATTCAAAATCTTCGACATCGCCGGGTCCGGCATGAGCGCACAGTCGGTGCGGCTCAACACGACGGCCAGCAATCTTGCAAACGCGGAGAGCGTGAGCGGCGATCCGAATCAGGTGTACCGCGCCAAGCACCCGCTTTTCGAAGCGATACGCGCAAGTCTCGGTACGAGCTCGCCGAGCGCCGGCGTGCAGGTTCGCGGGATCGTGGAGAACCAGGCGCCGCCGACCGCGCGCTACGAGCCGGGCAATCCGCTTGCCGATGCGAACGGCTATGTCTACGCACCGAACGTCAACGCGGTGGAGGAGATGGTCAACATGATCTCCGCCTCCCGTTCGTATCAGAACAACGTCGAAGTCATGAACACCGCGAAGGAAATGATGCTCGCCACGTTGCGGCTGGGGCAGTAGGGCGAGGCAACAGTCATGAGAGTTATACACGCGATCAAAGCCGCCACCGTGATCGGCGCCTCGCGCAGCACGCCCGCGTTGCGGTTGCGTCGAGTCATGCGTAAGCGTGTCCGCGTCGCGCGGTCGCTCGCTCTCGCACGGCGCCTGTCGCCCGTGGGCCAGGAGTAACTATGTCCATCTCCGACGTTATCAACAGTACGCAAGCCGCAGGCGGATCCCGCTCGGGCGAGCTCAAGAAGAAGGATCAGCTCGGCCAGGCGGAGTTTCTCGAGCTCATGATCGCGCAGCTCAAGAATCAGGATCCCTTCAAGGCGATGGATCCGAGCCAGTTCTTGGGTCAGCTCGCACAGTTCGGCACCGTCACGGGCATCCAGGAGATGCAGAAGGCCTTCGCGACGCTGTCCGAATCGATGCGGGCATCGCAAGTGCTCGATGGCGCGACGATGGTCGGCCGCGAAGTGCTCGTCGCGAACGATGAGGCGTATCTTGCTGCAGAGGGCTCGATCGCCGGTGCGATCGATGTGCCAGTCGAAGCGACGTCCGTGCAGATTCAGATCACGGACGCGTCGGGGCAGCTCGTGCGGACGATGACCTTGCCGACGGGCGGAGGCCTGACCGAGTTCGAATGGGACGGAACGACCGATACGGGCGTCCGAGCGGCTGCAGGCGAGTATTCGTTCGAAACCGTCGCGAACGTCGGCGGTGCCAACTACTCGCTTGAGACGTTGATGTCGAGCCGAGTCGCGAGCGTCACGATCGATGCAGGCCGCGGCCTCACCTTGAACACGAGCACGCTCGGGGCGCGATCGCTGAGCGACGTGCGCCGCGTGATGTGACCACACCCTACAGCCTACAGCCCAACTAGGAGCCACGAACATGCCTTTCCGTCTAGCGTTGAGCGGTCTGAATGCGGCGCAAGCCGATCTCACCGTCACGGCGAACAATATCGCGAATACTGCTACGGCAGGATTCAAGGGCTCACGCGCCGAGTTCGCCGAGTTGTTCTCGGTGTCGCCGCAAGGGGTGAGCTCTGCGGCCATCGGCAACGGTGTTCGCGTGGCGAACGTGTCGCAGCAGTTCACGCAAGGCAACATCGACTTCACCGACAACAGTCTCGATCTCGCGCTGAGCGGACAAGGCTTCTTCATCCTGAGCGATAGCGGTGCGTTGGCGTACAAGCGCGCCGGTGCATTCCAGGTAGACCGCAGCGGCTACGTCGTCAACAGCCAGAACCAGCGCCTGCAGGCGTATCCGCCCTCCGCGAACGGCGGCTTCAACACCGGGGCGCTGTCGGACATCCAGCTCGTTACGAGCGAAAGCGCGCCCGCGGCGACGACGGAGGCGGAAGTCGTGCTCAACCTGCCCGGCAATGCCGAGCCGCCCGTCAACGCGGCGTTCGATCCGGCCGATCTGAACAGCTACAACCATGCGACGTCGCTCACGACGTACGACTCGCTCGGCGCCGCGCATACGGCAACGCTGTACTTCATCAAAGGAGCAGCCACGAACGAGTGGACGACTCGCTTGTATGTCGACGGTGCCGCGGTCGGCGGTCCCGAGACGCTGACTTACTCCAGCACCGGTGCGCTGGTTGCGCCGGCCGACGGGCGCATCGCCTTTGGCGCGCATCCGACGAACACGGGTGCGGAAGACATGGACATGACGTTCGATTTCGGGCGTACGAGCCAGTACGGCGATACGTTCAATGTCAATGCAGTCACGCAGGACGGGTACACGACGGGTCGCTTGATCGGCATCGACATCGATTCGACAGGTGTCGTGCAGGCGCGCTTTACGAACGGGCGCTCGCTTGCACTGGGTCAAGTCGCGATCGCGAACTTCGCCAACCCGCAGGGCTTGCAGCAGCTCGGCGACACGATGTGGGCCGAGACGTTCAGCTCGGGACAGGCCGTGCGCGGTCAAGCAGGCAACTCGGGATTCGGCTTGATTCAGTCGGGTGCGCTCGAAGCCTCCAACGTCGACATCACCGAGCAACTCGTCAACATGATCACCGCGCAGCGCAACTTCCAGGCGAACGCGCAAATGATCTCGACGGCGGACGCGATCACGCAAACCATCATCAACATTCGCTAGCGCGATGTTGAGTGAACGGCGGACAGCGGACGGCGGACGGTAAGTGAGAAGCGAAGAGGAGCAGTGAGATGAGTATAAGACACGAGATGATCGAGCGCGTAGAGAGCGAGGCCGCTTCCGGTCCGCACTGTCCGCTGTCCGCTGTCCGCTGATCACCACCGCCATGGACCGCTTTCTCTACATCGCAATGTCGGGCGCAAAGGAAACCTTGCGAGCGCAGACGGTGAACAATCACAACCTCGCGAATGCGAGCACGACGGGCTTCCGCGCGGACCTGAGCGCATTCCAGAGTCGTGCGGTTGCGGGGTCTGGACACGCATCGCGGGTGTATGCGACGAACTCGACGACCGGATGGGACCAGACGCAAGGTGCGTTGACGGCCACCGGGGGCGATCTCGACGTCGGCATCAACGGGCCAGGCTGGATCGCCGTGCAAGCACCGGACGGTCGCGAGGCCTACACGCGTGCAGGCGACTTGCGAGTCGATCCGAACGGCATGTTGATCAACGGTGCAGGGCATCTCGTACTGGGCGATGCGGGTCCTCTGATGGTGCCGCCGCACGCGTCGATCGCAGTCGGTGCAGACGGCACGATTTCGATCGTGCCGCTCGGTCAGGGCCCGGAGACGACCGCGCTCGTCGGACGCATCAAGCTCGTCAATCCGCCCGCGGAGTCGCTCGTCCGCGGCGACGACGGCTTGTTCCGAACGCAGGACGGCACGGACGCTCCGCCGGATGCAGCCGTGCGGCTTGCTTCAGGCGTGCTCGAGGCGAGCAACGTGAACATCGCAGATGCGATGGTCAACATGATCGAGCTCGCGCGCCACTTCGATCTGCAAGTCAAAGCCATGCGTACGGCAGAAGAGAACGGCGCTGCCGCTGCACAACTGTTGAGGACGACATGATGATGGACGCGGGGCATGCGGCGTGGGGCTTGGGCCAGAACACTTTGTTTGGCCTCTCCGCATCTCTGGCCCAAGCCCCACGCCCCGAGCCCCAAGCCCTGTCTAAGCCTTTGAGGATGTTTCTATGAATCCCGCTCTTTGGGCCGCGAAGACCGGCCTCGACGCGCAGCAAACGCGCATGACGGTGACGTCGAACAATCTCGCGAACGTGAACACGACCGGCTACAAGAAAGGTCGAGCCGTGTTCGAAGATCTGCTCTATCAAAACGCACGGCAGGTCGGCGCATCGACGTCGCAGGACACCCAGTTGCCCACGGGTATGCATCTCGGCACGGGTGTGCGCGTCGTCGCGACCGAGAAGATGTACACGCAAGGCAATCTGACCCAGACGGGCAACGCGCTCGATGTCGCGGTGAACGGTCGCGGCTTCTTCCAGATCCTCATGCCAGACGGCACGATGGCGTATACGCGCGACGGCAGCTTCAAGGTGAGCGCGCAGGGTGAGCTCGTGACGTCGAGCGGCTTTGCGGTGCAGCCGGGTATCTCGATCCCTGACGGCGCTCAGTCGATCACGATCGGCGCGGATGGTGTCGTCAGCGTGCAACTCGCCGGCCAATCCTCGCCGACGCAAGTCGGAACGTTGCAGCTCGTCGATTTCGTCAACCCCGCAGGCTTGCAACCGCGCGGCGAGAACCTGTTGCTCGAATCCGCCGCAAGCGGTCCGCCGCAAACGGGCACGCCCGGCTTGAACGGCCTCGGCTTGCTCGTCCAGGGCTCGCTCGAAGCGTCGAACGTCAATGTCGTCGAAGAGCTCGTGAACATGATCGAGACGCAGCGCGCCTATGAGATGAACTCGAAGGCGATCTCGACGACGGATCGAATGCTCGAGTACATCACCAATCAGCTTTGATCGGTGAATGGAGCGGACGGCGGACGGTGGGTGAAGAAAGCGATGGAACTGATGAAACTGACAATTCGGCTACGGTCTAGAACGAAGAAGACCCCCTCGCCCCTTGCGGGAGATGGTCGGGGTGAAGGGGTACGCGCGCGCGGCAGCGCTCTTTCACCGTCCGCCGTCCGCTGTCCGCTGTTCACGGTCATCGCGTTTGCGATGGCCGGCTGCGTCAGCGCACCTCCGGAACCGGATTACTCCGCAACGTGGCCAGAGCCGCCGCCGATTGCGACGCAGGGAAATGGTGCGATCTACCAGGCGGGGACCGACATCGCACTGTTCGAGAACTCGGTGGCGCGCCGTGTCGGGGACACGCTCACCATTCGGTTGGACGAAAGCACGAATGCGTCGAAGAGCTCGAGCACGACGACGAAGAAATCGACCTCGGTGGATCTGCCCGGGCCCACGATTGCCGGTCGACCGGTGACGCGCCACGGGACCGAAATTCTGACCATGGGTGTCGAAAATCAGACGGAGTTCGATGGCGCGGGCGCGAGCACGCAGAGCAATCGATTGCATGGCCACATCACCGTCACGGTTGCGCAGCGTTTGCCGAACGGGAACTTGCTCGTGCGCGGGCAGAAGTGGATCGCGATCAATCAAGGCAAGGAGTACGTGCGCATCCAAGGCATCGTGCGGCCGATCGACATCGACCCGGACAATTCGATCTCCTCGCTCAAGGTGGCGGACGCCGTGATCTCGTACGGCGGAAAGGGCGCGCTCGCCGATGCAAATTCGCCCGGGTTCCTCGCGAGGTTCTTCAACTTGCCATGGATGCCTTTCTGACGCGCACGGCGCGTCAGAAGGCTGTAGACCGTAGGCCGTAGGCTGTAGGTAGACAAAGAGACGAATTAGGAATAGCTGTGATGTTCATCCAACTGACAAGCAAGCGGTCCGTAGCGGATCGCGCGGCGGGAGCCGCGGATCTGGCTACAGCCTACAGCCTACAGC
>JAAYXG010000379.1 GCA_012516015.1 Lysobacteraceae bacterium
GATTTTCAGTCCGCTGCTCTACCAACTGAGCTACCTGGCCATGGTGCGGGCGACTGGCGGCTGGTCGACCGGCCAGATAGGCCAGGAACAGCGCGGGGATGCCAGAAGGCCGCGTATTAAAACGGCGGACTCGAAGGGCGTCAAGGAAAAGAGCGTTCGCCGACGGGCGTGGCCGCTGAAATTGGCCTTTTTCCGCCGTTCCCGCATTCGTGCGCCTCGTGGTCGCGCAAGGCCGCGACGCCTCCGGCGGCTTCAAGTCACTGAGCTCGCATGGATTTCTTCCGATCGACGCCCTGGTCTCAGGCGTGAGCCGCAGCGCGTTTTGCAACTTTTTCCCGAGTGATGCGTTGCATTTTGTCGCCTCTGGTGAACGAATACATATAAATGTGAGAGGAGTGCTCGATGGCAGTCGTTGAAGCAGCCACTCAGGTGGATGCGCGTTGTTCGGAGTCGCTGTCTTCCCGTTTCCGGCGTATCCGCTCGCTGACGACGCGTCTGTGCGAGCACCTCGAGCCGGAGGATCTCGTCGTGCAAAGCATGCCGGACGCGAGCCCCGCCAAGTGGCACCTCGCGCACACGACGTGGTTCTTCGAGCAGTTTCTGCTGCGTCCGTTCCTGCCCGGCTATCGACCGTTTCATCCGAAGTACGAGTATTTGTTCAATTCGTATTACGAGTCGGTCGGTCCGATGCATGCGCGCCCCCAGCGCGGCTTGCTGACGCGGCCGACGATCAAGGAGATCTCCGCGTATCGTGAGCACGTCGACCGACACATGGTCGAGCTCATCGCGAGCCAACAGGACGACGAGCGGGTGTCCTCGCTCACGACGCTTGGCTTGCATCACGAGCAGCAGCATCAAGAGCTCTTGCTCACCGACATCAAACATCTGTTCGCACAGAACCCGCTGCAACCCGCGTATCGCGATCGCAGACCGCAACCCGAGCGCACGCCGGGTCCGCTGCGCTTCGCTTCGTACGAGGGCGGTGTCCAAGAGATCGGCGCCACCGGCAAACACTTCTGTTTCGACAACGAGACGCCGCGACATCGCGTGTACGTCGAGTCGTTCGCGCTCGCGGAGCGTCCGATCGTGAATGCGGAGTATCACGAGTTCATCCGCGAAGGCGGTTATCGCAGGCCCGAGCTGTGGCTGTCGGACGGCTGGGCGACCGTCAAACGCGAGGGCTGGAATCGACCGCTCTACTGGTCCGAATCGCTCGATGCGGAGCTCACGCTTTCGGGTCTCGAAGCGTTACAGCCCGGCGCGCCCGTGTGCCATCTGAGCTACTACGAAGCCGATGCATTCGCCCGCTGGGCCGGTGCGCGGCTGCCGACCGAAGCCGAATGGGAGATTGCGGCGGCAACCTTGCCGGTAACCGGCAACTTTTTGGAGGACGATCGGCTGCATCCCGAGGCCGCGCCGGAAGGAAGCGGAATGAAGCAACTGTTTGGAGACATATGGGAATGGACTCGCTCGCCCTACGTCGCTTACCCGGGCTTTCGCCCGTTGACCGGCGCGCTCGGCGAGTACAACGGTAAGTTCATGTGCATCCAGCTCGTGCTGCGCGGCGGATCGTGCCTCACGCCGCGCGATCACATTCGCGCGACCTACCGCAATTTCTTCTATCCGAGCGCGCGCTGGCAATGTGCCGGCGTGCGCCTCGCCCGCGATTTCTAGGGACCTGCACGATGCCGA
>JAAYXG010000380.1 GCA_012516015.1 Lysobacteraceae bacterium
GCTCCTGCTCACGTTCCTGATCGGCTGCGGACTCGCGTTCAACTCGCCCGCGTGGCAGGCGTCCGTCGGCGATATGGTGCCGCGCAGCGAGTTGCCGAGCGCGGTCGCCCTCACGAGCATGGGCTTCAATATCGCGCGCAGCATCGGACCGGCGATCGGAGGCGCGATCGTCGCCGCAGTCGGCGCCGCCGCGGCGTTTGCCGTCAATGCGCTTTGCTACGTTCCGCTGATCGCGGTGCTCGCGAGCTGGCGCAAGCCGTCCACGCCGAACGCTTTGCCTCGCGAAACGCTCGGCGTCGCCGTCGCAGCCGGCGTTCGTTATGTGGCTATGTCGCCGAGAATCGGAACCGTGCTCGTACGGGCGGCCGCCTTTTGCGTCGGCGCCGGCGGACTCGTGGCGTTGATGCCGCTCATCGCGAAAGAGCTGATCGGCGGCGGGCCGCTGACGTACGGTTTGCTGTTGGGCGCGTTCGGTGCGGGCGCGGTGACGGGCGCGGCCGGCAATGCCAGGCTGCGCGCGGTGTTCTCGACCGAAGCCATGGTGCGCTGGTCGACGATCGCATTCGCGATTGCTGCCGCCGTTGCGGCCGTGAGTACGTATTTGCTCGTCACGATGGCGATGCTCTTCATTGCCGGCGCCGGATGGCTATTGGCGCTCTCCACGTTCAACGTCGCCGTGCAGATGTCCGCGCCGCGCTGGGTCGTCGCGCGCGCGTTGTCGATCTATCAAATGGCCGCGTTCGGCGGTTTGGCGGCGGGAAGTTGGTTATGGGGCGCGGTCGCGACGAACGAGAGCATCACGGTTGCCTTGCTCGCATCGGCTGTCGTGCTGATCGCATGTATGCTGCTCGGGCGTTGGCTGCCGCTCGCACAGGCCGGCGAGCTCAATCTCGATCCGCTGAACTGGAAGGAACCGAGCACGGAAGTACCCATCGTGGCGCGCTCGGGTCCGATCGTCGTTACGATCGAATACCTCATTCGCGATGAAGACGTGCCCGAGTTTCTGCGCGCGATGAACGAGCGGCGGCGCATCCGCCGCCGCGACGGCGCGCGCAACTGGCGCTTGTTGCGCGATCTAGCCGATCCGCGAGTGTGGATCGAGCGCTATGAGACGCCGACCTGGGTCGACTACGTCCGCCACAACAGACGCATGACGCAACACGATGCCGTCGTACCGCAACGCCTGCGCGCGCTGCACTGCGGCCCCGACGGCCCGCGCGTCCGCCGCATGATCGAACGCGAGAGCGTCGCGCGCCGCGAACCGCGCGAGACGCTCATCGATCCGACGCGGTATTCGTAGCGCGCGGTGCGCAGCCTGTAGGTCGGATTTTAATCCGACCTAGAAGGGTCGGAATGAATTCCGACCTACAACGCAGGTTCCCCGCAACCACGTAGGTCGGATTTTAATCCGAGTTAGAAAGGTCGGAATGAATTCCGACCTACAACGCAGGTGCGCGCCGCGTTTTGACTGGATCCCGGCCTACGCCGGGACGACAATGTCTGCTCGAGTGCAAGATGGAACGGGCGCCCCGCTGCGAAGCTCGCGAGCCTTCGTCCATCGCGGCAAGGAATCACCGTGATCGAACGTGGAGAACAACATGAACGAAAGCATAGGCAAATTGATCCTGCGGATTTCGCTTGGCGGTCTCATTCTGCTGCATGGCCTCGCGAAGCTCATGCACGGCGTGAGCGGCCTGTCGGGCATGGTGACCGGCGCCGGCTTGCCGGCATTTGTTACGTACGGCGTCTACGTAGGGGAGGTGATCGCACCGATCCTCGTTTTGATCGGCTGGTATTCGCGCATCGGCGCCGTGCTGATTGCCGTCAACATGCTCTTCGCGATCGGCATCGTGCATCGTGGGGAGGTGTTCGCGCTGGGGCCGAGCGGAGGCTGGGCGATCGAGCTGCAAGGGATGTTCCTGTTTACGGCGATCGCAATTGCGCTGATCGGTCCGGGTCGATTCAGTCTCAACGCGAAATGAAACTGAAACGATGTTTGGCGCGTCCCTCTTGAGAGGGACGCCCTGACTCGCAAGGACGAGTCGTTGCTCCCCTCCGTTTCGATTCGAATCGGCCAGAGAGGAGACACTGCAATCATGCGACCCGTCCGACGCTACTCGAGGCCGCTGCATCCGCTGCATGCGATCTTTCTCGCGTTTCCACTACCGCTGTTCCTAGGCGCGCTGCTCAGCGATCTCGCCTACGGAGCGAGCTACCAGGTGCAATGGATCAATTTCGCGGCGTGGCTGATCGCCGGCGGATTGCTTGTGGGCGCATTCGCGGTGCTGTGGGCGCTGATCGACGCGTTTCGCAGCAAAGGAGCGAGCGCGACGCGCCCGATCGTCTACTTGGTCGCGCTGCTCGTGATGTGGGTCCTCGGATTCATCAACGCGCTCGTCCATGCCAAGGATGCTTGGGCGACGATGCCCGCCGGCCTCTACTTGTCGCTGATCGTGACGTTGCTTGCGCTCGTCGCCGCCTGGATCGGCTATTCAGGCCTGCATGCCGAGGAGGTGGCGTGATGCGTGCAATCAGTCTATTCGGCGGCGCCATGGCGATCGCGCTGGCCGGGTGCGGCACGGATCTGCCGCCATCGCAGTACGGGCCGAACCCGGAGTTGCCGGAGCCGCGGCGCGGTCTGCTGCCGGACATGAACATTTCGCGACCTGTCGCTTGGGGCGACGAAGAGCCGACCGTACCGCAAGGCTACGAGATTCAGGCGATCGCGACCGATCTCAGGATTCCGCGCCAATCGATCGTCCTGCCGAACGGCGATCTTCTCATTGCGGAAGGCTCTGGTGGCAATGCGCCTGCGCTACGACCGAAGGACATCATCGCGGGCTATATCAAGAGCCTCGGCAAGAGCGACGTCGAGGGCGGCGATCGCTTGACGCTGTTGCGCGATGCCGATGGCGACGGGACTTACGAAACACGAGAAGTTTTCGCCGAAAACTTGAACGCGCCCTACGGGCTCGCGCTGATCGACGATGCGCTCTACGTCGCCAATCAAGACGAGCTCGTGCGCTTCGACTACAGCGAGGGCCAAACTCGAGCGAGCGGCCCGCCGACGTCGATTACCGAGCTGCCTTCCGAGATCAATCATCACTGGACGAAGGCGATGACTGCGAGCACCGACGGACGCTTCTTGTTCGTAGGGATTGGATCGAACAGCAATATCACGGAGCGCGGGATGGAGGCGGAAGTCGATCGGGCGGTCGTGTGGCAGATCGATCCGCGGACCGGCATGCACAAGCGCTATGCCGAAGGGCTGCGCAACCCGACGGCCCTCGCGATCCAGCCGGAGACGAGCGAGCTTTGGGCTGTCGTGAATGAGCGGGACGAAATTGGACCCGATCTCGTACCGGATTATATAACGTCCGTGCGCGAAGGCGCGTTCTATGGGTGGCCGTATAGCTATTGGGGGCAGCATGTGGATCCGCGTGCACAGCCGCAGGATCCGGAGAAAGTCGCCTCGGCGATCCCGCCGGATTACGCGCTCGGCTCGCACGTGGCGGCGCTCGGTCTCGCATTCTCCAATGCCGCGATGGGCGAGC
>JAAYXG010000381.1 GCA_012516015.1 Lysobacteraceae bacterium
GCAACCGCCCGTCGCCGTCGTCGATACGGTGGTCGATCGGCGCGGTACGCGCCAGGTTGCCGAAGCGTATCTGCGCTTCCTCTATACGCCCGAGGGCCAAGCGCTCGCGGCGAAGCATCATTTCCGCCCCACCGATCCTCAAGTGCTCGAGCAACATCGCGACCAGTTCGCCGAACTGGAGCTGTTCACGATCGACGAAGTCTTCGATGGCTGGAACAAGGCCCACGAAATGCATTTCGCCGACGGCGCGACGTTCGATCGAATGATGGGGGCGAAGCGATGATCGCGGGCATGGGGCATGGGGCGTGGGGCTCGGGCCGGAATGAGCGCCGGTGCACCGTCGCTCACCTGTTGCCGATCACGGAGGCGCGCTCTTGGTTTCGCTCTGGCCCACGCCCCAAGCCCCACGCCCCACGTCCTTGCATATGACTTTCCGCTCCCCCTCCATCCTCCCGGGCTTCGGCATCACGCTCGGTTTCTCGATGTTCTTCCTGAGCGCGATCGTGCTGATCCCGCTCGCTGCGTTGGTCGCGAAAACCGGTACGATGGGCTGGCGCGAGTTCGTGGACGTGCTCGTGGACCCGCGCGCGTTGGCGTCCTATCGGCTGAGCTTCGGCGCTTCATTGATCGCGGCGACGTTGAACGGCGTGTTCGGTTTCATCATCGCGTGGACGTTGGTGCGCTACGAGTTTCCCGGTCGCAAGCTCATCGACGCCTTGATCGATATGCCGTTCGCGCTGCCGACCGCGGTTTCGGGCATCGCCTTGACGGCGGTGTTCGCCGAGAACGGTTGGCTCGGACAGTACCTCGCGCCGTTCGGGATCAAGGTCGCATACACGTGGATCGGCATCGTCGTCGCGCTCACGCTCATCGGCTTGCCGTTCGTCGTGCGCTCGGTGCAACCGGCGCTGCTCGAGGTGCAGCGCGACTTGGAGGATGCTGCGGAGACGCTCGGCGCGGGGCGCTTCTACGTCTTCAGGCGCATCATCTTTCCGACCGTCATGCCCGCGTTGCTCACCGGTTTCACGATGGCCTTTGCGCGTGCGATCGGCGAGTACGGTTCGGTCATCTTCATTGCCGGCAATCTCCCGATGAAGACCGAGATCACGCCGCTCTTGATCGTGATCAAGCTCGAACAGTTCGACTACGCGGGCGCCGCGGCGCTCGGGTTCATCATGCTCGTGATGTCGTTCGTCATGTTGTTGTCGATCAATCTGCTGCAAGCCTGGGGGCGCCGGCGAGTCGTCGCGGCGGGACGCTGATGGCGGTCGGACCTACGAGAGAAATGCTCGCGGAGATCGCGAGCCGACCCGGTCGGGACACGATCACGAGCACCATCGTCAAAGGTGCCTTGATCACGGTCTCGCTCGTCTTTCTCGCCGCGCTGCTGTTCGCGCCGCTCGTGACCGTCTTCGCGATGGCCTTCGAGAAGGGCTACGAGATGTACTTCGCGAGCTTCAAGGATTCGGACACGCTCGCGGCCATTCGTCTCACGCTGACCGTTGCGGCCATCGTCGTGCCGCTGAACACGATCTTCGGCATCGCCGCGGCATGGGCGATAGGCAAGTTCGAGTTCCGCGGCAAGAGTATGCTCATTACGTTGATCGACCTGCCGATCGCGGTCTCGCCGGTGATCTCGGGCCTCATCTACGTTCTCTTGTTCGGCACGCAAGGCTGGTTCGGCCTGTGGCTGCAAGAGAACGACTTGAGCATCATCTACGCCGTGCCCGGCATCGTGCTCGCGACGATGTTCGTGACCTTCCCGTACGTCGCGCGCGAGCTGATTCCGCTGATGGAACAGCTCGGCAACGACGAAGAAGAAGCGGCGATCACGCTCGGGGCGGGCGGCATCATGACCTTCTTCCACGTCACGCTGCCGAAAATCCGCTGGGGCCTCGTCTACGGCGTCATACTTTGCAATGCGCGCGCGATGGGCGAGTTCGGTGCGGTTTCGGTCGTCTCGGGCCACATCCGCGGGTTGACGACCACGATGCCGCTCCAGGTCGAAATCCTCTATAACGAATACAATTTCGTGAGCGCCTTCGCGGTGGCCTCGCTCTTGACGCTCCTTGCCGTCGTAACGCTAATCATCAAGACATTCGTCGAATGGCGGACGGGATACAGGAAACGGTGATCGGCGCAGGTGTCACCAGCGACCGCGGCTCGTGATGCGCGGCCCGCAAAACAATGGAGTTCGCGCCAGCATGCTCGACCTAGCCCCTAGCCCCTAGCCCTTCCTTCATGATTTCTCGTCTCGACATGGTTTAGCGGCTCCAGGAGTTCCTGGATCGGCTGCGTCTCGACATGTCGCGGGCGAGCCTTGGGGTGTGGATCGCGGTCATCAACGTGGCGATCGTCGTGCTCGTCGTCGGCGGCATCTCGATTTCCGCGATCGACTCCTTGCGCGATCTCGCCGATCAGCAAGGCAAGTCGCGCGTGCAGCTCGCGGGCGCCATGGCGCGCGAAGACATGCGGCGCTTCGTCGAAGATGCGCTGACCGAAGCGCGCAGCATCGCCGAGCGGCAGACGTTGCAGCGTCTGATGGGCGATCGCAATCAAGCCTTGATCGAACCTTTTCTGCGGCGCTCCTGCACGTCGGAGACGATTGCGGCCTGCGCGATATTCGACGGTCCGAAGCTGCTGGTCAAAGCAGGCGTCGAGCTGCCGTGGGATGAGATCGCGACGAGCGCGAGCGAGCAGGGGGAGCGATTCATGGCCGTGCCGATCGCCTCGCCTCACGCTTTGCTCGGGGCATCGGCGCCGCTCGGCGACAACGACAGTCGGCGTCTCTATGTCATACGTCAGCTCGACGATCGCATGAGCGCGCTGCTCTCCGAGCGCGTCGGACTTCAGGTTCGTCTCATCAACTATCGCCACTTCATCGAAGACGGCAAAGTGGACGAGTTCACGCGGCTTCATTCGGCGGGGCTGTCCGACGGCCGTTCCGCGGTGATGCGGATCGATGAGCCGGACGTTTATGCAGCGAGCTTTCCGGTGTTCGCATCGACGGGCGAAGCGATTGCACTGCTCGAAGCGCGCTTGCCGACGCGGGAGCTCGATGCTGCGGCGGGCACTCTCATCAAGCGGCTGCTCACGACGGCCATCGTGCTTGCGGCACTCGCCGTGCTCGCGGGCATCCTGTTGGGTCAGCAAGTCACCGGACCGGTCGCGACCCTGACGGAAGCGGCAGAGCGGCTGGGCCAAGGCGACTTTTCGACTTCGATCCCTGTCGGCGGTACGAAAGAAGTCGGCAAGCTCGCGCGCACGATGGAGGACATGCGGAACAATCTCGTCGAGCTCACCGATACGCTGCGCCGAAGCGAGATCGAGGCAAAGGCGGTACTGAGTGGAATCGTCGAAGGCGTCTATGCCGTCGATCGATCGCGCGTCATCCGCTATCTCAATCCGCAGGCCGCGCGGCTCCTCGGCGTCGAGCCCGAGGAGGCGATCGGTCGGTTCTGCGGCGATGTGTTGAAGCCGTGCTTGGAGAACGGTCAACGCCCGTGCGAGACGCGCTGCCCGATCCTGCAAGCTCGCACCGAAGGCGATGCGCAGGCGACGGAGCACTTGCAGCTCCCGGGCGGCAACGTACGCACCGCCGTGATCGCGAGCGCCGCACCGGTCGACGAATGGCAAGTTCAGGTCATCCGCGATGAGACGGAGCTGGAAGGCGTTCGCCGCGCGCGCGATTCGGTGCTTGCGAACATCTCTCACGAGTTTCGCACGCCGCTCGCGGCGCAGCTCGCATCGATCGAGCTCCTACGCGAAGGTCTCGAGACGATGCCGATCGAGGAACAGAAGCACCTCGTGTTCTCGCTCGAGCGCGGCACGCTGCGCCTGACGCGGCTCATCGACAATCTACTCGAGAGCGTACGCATCGAATCGGGACAGCTGGGCATACGCCATCAAAGCGTGGCGCTCGACGAGCTGATCGAAGATGCGGATGCGCTCATCGGTGCATTGTTGCTCCAGCGCCGTCAGACGTTGACCGTCGACATTCCCGAATCGTTGCCGCGCATCGACGGCGACGGGCCGCGTCTCACTCAGGTGTTCGTGAACCTGCTTGCGAATGCGAGCAAATTCGCACCCGAAGGCAGTGAAATTCGCGTCGGTGCAAAAGAGGAGGCCGACAAGGTCGTCTTCTGGGTCGAGGATGAAGGGCCCGGCGTACCCGAGATCGATGCCGGCTCCATCTTCGAACGCTTTCATCGCGGCCCCGAGGAGGAACCCGAACCGGGCGGGCTCGGATTGGGTCTATGGATCGTCAAGTCCATCATCGACCGTCATGGCGGAACGATCACCGCGCGACGCACGGCCGAAAACAAGACTCGATTCGAAGTGGCACTGCCGTTGGTAGTGGCAACGCTATGAAACTGCTTATCGCCGACGACGACAA
>JAAYXG010000382.1 GCA_012516015.1 Lysobacteraceae bacterium
CCTCATCCAGCACGAGCTCGGAGAAGCGTAGGTTCACCGTTGCGTTCCAACCTGGGGGCGCGATCCCGCTCAATGCAGCAAGCGGCACGGAAGCGGTGAGATTCGAGAAGCGAATCGGACCGGGCGCAAAATCGACTTGCGACTCCAGAAACCCCTCCGTGCGTGTGACTTCGACGTCGGCGCGAATCTTCGCCACGAGGAGCGCGAGCGCGTGTAGGTCCCACTTCACGCTGCCGACGTTTACGCCCTGAATCTGCAGCACTTGCGCACGGCCTTTCCAGGCGGTGCCTTCTACGCCCGCCGCAGTGACGCCGGCGTCGCGAAATTGCCCGAGCAAGACGGATGCGGGAAACGTCACGATCGCGAACACCGCGTACGCAACGAGACCGAGCACGATCAACCAGCGCGGCTTCATCGGGAAAGCCGCTTCATCCGGCAGCGCGGTTCAGAACCAGGCTCGCATTCACGAAGCCGGGCTCGGACGTGCGATCGATCGACGCCGACTCGATGCTCACCGCGTGGCCTTGCTGCAAGTTCGCGAGACATAACACGAGCTTGTCGAACTCCGCGCGCTCGAGGCGGACGCGGATCCCAGTGGCGCCGTTCGGTGTCTGCCCGGTGAGCGCGGAGCTCAAACCGCACTCGCGCGCGGTGCGATCCACGAGCACGACGAGCGATTCGTTCGCGGGAGCGACGACCGCCATCGGCGCGTTCTGCGACAACGCGATCACATCGCCCGCGACGCTACGCATCCAAGCTAGATCAGCCTGCTTCTTCGCCACGCGCTGCTCTTGAGCGGCGACGGCGGCGTAGAAGGGCTCCAACACGAACAAGTACAGAACCGTGACGACGACGATGACAGCGCCGCCGGCGACCATCCACCGTTCGCGGCGCTGCAGCCCATAAAACCAGCTCTTGATGTTTTGCATCGTGTTCGCTCAGGCGCCGGTCGAGGTGAACTGCAGTCGACCTTCGAACTTCGATTCGCGCGGGCTCGCGGATTGGATCTTGGCGTCGAGTCCTTTCTCCGTGGCGACTTGCCTGATGCGATCGAGCGCGTCGACGGATGGCGCGAGCAGTCGCACGTCCGTCGTGTTGTTCCTGTACGCGATCGCCTCGACCGTCGTATCGGGCGTTTGCGCCAATGCGTCGCTGAGCGCAGCGAGCGTGACCATCATGCCGCTCGCCGGAGCCGTCTCGCGCAGCTGATTCAAACGCATTTCGATTTGTCTACGCGCTTGCAGCGGCTCCGGCACCGGTGCGCCGGGCATGGCCTGCTGAAAGAAGTGCGTAATCTGCGCATCGAGCGCGCTTTCGACTTGTTTGTAATGCCAGTACTGCCAACCCTTGAGACCGAAATGCAGCACCACGAACAGCCCCGCGAGCACGGCGGCGTAGCGCCAGGGCGCGAACGAAATGTTCAGCTTGCGTTTGACTGCATAGGGACCTTGCAGCAGGTTGACTGGCGACGAGCTCGCCACATTCGCGGCCAAGATCGGCAGCGGCCCGTCGGGCAGCAGCTTCAGCTGCAGACTCGCGGTGAACTCGCGCAGTCCTTCGAGCAGATCGCGCTCGCGTTCGTAATCGGCTTCCGAGACATAGATCGTGACGTGCTCGCGCGCTTCGTCGCCAGCCGCGAGCGCAAGCTGCAGCGCTTCGATGAGCGGCTCGACTTCGAGCACCGCGCCTTGGCCGGTCTCGCGCCGCACGTAGACGCGGCCCTCATCGATGATGAGCGTGACGCTGTTCGGGGTGACAGGGAGCGCGGACGTTTCCGCATGGATGGCATCGACTCGCAGGCCCGCGGCAGTCAACATGTCCTGCCACTCTTGCATGCGCGCGTGCGCGACGACTGTCACCGGCGTGCCCGGACGGCCATTGCGTTTGCCTAACGCGAAATGCAGGTCCTCGACATCCGCTGCAAGCTGTTCTTCGAGCGCGAACGGGACGATTTGCGCGAGCTTGGCGCCGCTCTTGAGCGGTAGCACGGGTTCCGCGAGCAGCACATCGGTGCCGGGCACGAGCAAAATGACTCGCTTCCCGCCCGTGTGCATCGCCGCTTCCGCGAGCGTTCCGCTTTGCACGGCTCCGAGGCGAGCACCGTGACCGTCGACGGCGAGCCATTGGCAGTGGGCGGCCGCGGCCGAACCCGCAGTCGGGTTCAAACGGATCACCAGGAGTTCCGCCATTAAGCTGTCCCGAAGCTTCTTAGAATGGGGCGCACCAGATGCGTCCTGTCGGTGCGATACAACAAACTGTACAGCGTGAACTGCGTAGTGCCAATAGTGACCCAGACGGTGGAGCGGAAGTAATTGCTCTTCTCGTCGACGACTCTGCCCTGAATCAACTCGGTTCGTTCATCGTTGCTCAACGCAGTTGCGAATTCCTGCAGCGTTGGATGGCAGCGCTCTTTGCGCAGGTCGGCGACGTTGTCGCGCCCGAGCGTGAATTGGCGTTGCCCCGCGACGAGCGAGTCGAGTACCTCGGGCGAGGCGGTACATAGATTGATGGGCGTTCCGAGCGGTAGTGCCGTGATATACGGCTCGAGCCTGCGGTAGCGATCGAGTCCGAACTCGGCCAGGGCGAGCAATTCGCTCGTACGCGTGATGGGCATCTCGGCGGTTCGATAGGCAGGCGTCTCGCTCGTGTACACGGAATCTTCCGCGCCGTCGGGGAAGCTCGCCTGCCCGTCGTTGTCGATCCAATCGGCAATCAAGCCCGCCCATTTCGTCTCGAGCTCCAACATCTCGAGCAAACGCTCGAATCTACGAATCGCGAGCGGATCCGGCTGTAGCTGATTGCCCTGTCGCACGACTAGGCTGTTGACGTTGAAGCGTCCCTGCATGTCCTCGAGATAACCGGCCACTTCGCCGCCCTCGATTGGTATCGGCGGAATCGGTGTTGCCCATTCCTCGGCCAGATGATCTTGCCGTTGCCGTCCGTCCTCTATCGCATCCCGACGCAGCGTGTCGGCCGCCCAAGCTTCCGCGCCGACCGCGACTTGAAAACCCTGATCGAGCGCGTAGCGAGTCGCGGTGCGTCGTTGATCCATGAAGCCGTTGAAACCTACGTTGACGGCGAGAATCGTTGCAAGCGCAACGATGAGTACGGCGGTGATGAGCGCGACGCCCCGCTGTCTGCTCGGGGGGCAGGGGGTAGGGGACAGGGGATAGAGACGCGCGCCGCCGCGGCGCACCGCTTCCGGCTGTGGACTGTGGAGCGTAGCCTGTGGACCGATAAGGCTCATCCTGCGACCTCCACGAGCCGCTTGATCTCGCCCCAGTCTTCGAGCTCCAGCGTGATTTCGACGGCGGTTGGCCGAAAGCGCTGCGCGTCCGGCGCGGAGTAGCCGAGCGGCGGCCACTGCTCGTGCCAGCGTCCATTGCTATCCATGAAGCGGAATTCGACTCGCTCCACCTTATCGACGAGCACGGTGCTCACGGGCTCACCGCTGAGCGTGCGGTCGAGCACGTACCAGTATTCGCGGCGCAGCCGACCTTCTTCGTCGATGCGGTAGGCCACGCGCTGCAACGTGGAGCGGGGCACGCCGGCTGGATTCGACCATCCCGAGTGAGTGAGCTCGGCGAGTAGCTGCGAGCGGGCGTCGGCACGCAGCGCAGGTTGATACGACTCGCCAAGCGGCTCTCGCACCGGACGCGGCTCGAGCGTGGCGAAATCTTGCACCATGCGTTGCACGGCGGCCTGTACGGCACGCGAGCGAGCGTTGTTCGATTCGAGAATTTGGCTTTGCGTAACCAATTCGTTGTACCCGCCCATCGCCATGGCGCCGACGAGCACGAAGATGGCGACGGCGATCAGGATCTCGAGGAGCGTGAAGCCGCGATGGAGCGATGGACGCATGGACATCACGGCTACTCCCCGCCGCCCGCGTCATCGGAAGGCGGCTGCGCCTCTTGATCCTGCGAGTCCAAGGGCGCATCGCCGGGGGGCGGTTCCTCTCCCGGTTGCCGATCCCGATCGCGGTCGCGGCCTGGCGGACCAACCTCGGGTGCAAGCCCGTCCCAGTCGATGAGCACACTGCCGGGTGGCGCGATCGCCGCGCCGTAGAAACCGGTAATCGAAGCCATCGACGAACCGTCGGGTGCATCGGCGGGACGGACCGAGATATCGATTCGGCGCATCGATTCGATCGGTGTCTGAGTGACGGTCATCGTCCAGCGCCACTCGCGGCCGGCCATCTCCACCTCGTCGGAAGTCTCATCGATCGGAGGCGGCGTTCGCTGGAGCCGCGTCTCGGTGAGTTGGTTCAGTGCGACCCAATGGGCAATCGTCTTGTCGCGCAAGTAAGTGCTGTTGCTCGCCGTTTGGCTGACAGCCTGAATGACCGCCATCATGCCGAGCGCGACGATGACGAGCGCGGCGAGAACCTCGATGAGCGTAAAGCCGTTCTGTTTGGCCGGCTGGCCGCTCGCGCGCATCCCTGCGCTCCGCGCCACTCGCACATTGCCTGGGCAGCATCGGCCGTGGGCTGTGGCCAGAGTGCGCGCGAGCGCGTGCTCCCTCTGGCGAGTGGCGAGCTGCGAGTCGTTCCTGTGTCGATGAGGCACGCTCATGTGTCGTCCTCCTCATCGATCGGGACGAGCGTTTGCGCAACCGCGATCCACTCGCGATTCTCGCGGCGACGCTCCACGCGCAGGTCGTTGTCCGGAAGTGAGACGACTCGCCATAGTGCTTCCGCGCCGTCGCGCTCGATTTGCAGCTCGAAGGGAACGATCTCACCGCTCGACATCACGATGATCTGCGGAGGGCGGTCATCGAGCTTGTCGCGCGCCTCATCCTGCTCTTGCTCTTCGTCTTTCTCTGCGAAGGTCCGCTCGGGTAACTGCGGCTGCAAGACGATCTCGCGAGATTCGAGCCAGACGCGGAATCGAAGACCTTCCGACAGCTCGCGCGGCTCGTACAACACGTCGTTCTCGATGGGCAGCCAGATATTGCGGCGCGGATCGAAGCGCAGAAACTCATACGCGGAGCTGGCAACGAATACGCCGATATCGATGCCCTGGAGCTCCGCCTCCTCGCGGGCTTGCCGCAGCAAAGCCCAGAAGCGTCGCGATTCGTCCTCCGTCTCGCGATCCCGTCCGAGCAGGTTGATGGACAACGTGACCGCTGACACGACGACGCCGATGATCACGACGACGACGAGCAACTCGATCAGTGTGAATCCG
>JAAYXG010000383.1 GCA_012516015.1 Lysobacteraceae bacterium
GGTCAACGGCGATTGCTACGACCGTTATCTCGTGCGCGTCGCCGAGATGCGGCAGTCGAATCGCATCATTCGCCAATGCGTCGACTGGCTGAAGAAGAACCCAGGTCCGGTCATGACCTCCGATCAGAAGGTCGCGCCACCGAGTCGCGAGGTGATGAAGCGCGACATGGAATCGCTCATTCATCACTTCAAGCTCTTCACGGAGGGCTACTGCGTACCCGAAGGGGAGACTTACGCCGCGGTCGAAGCGCCGAAGGGCGAGTTCGGCATCTATCTGGTGTCCGATGGTGCGAACAAGCCCTATCGCCTCAAGTGCCGCGCACCAGGTTTCACACACTTGGCCGCGATAGATGAAATGGTGAGAGGGCACATGTTGGCCGACGTCGTCGCGGTGATCGGCACGCAGGACATCGTATTCGGGGAAATCGGCCGGTGAGCGAGACGACGAAGAACGAAGGCGTGCTCTCCGAGCACGTGAAGCACGAGATCGACGAGTGGGTCGCGAAGTTTCCGCCCGATCGTAAGCGCTCGGCCGTGATCGCCGCACTGCGGGCGGTACAGCACGACAACGGCGGCTATCTCACGCGCGAAACCATGGATGCCGTCGCAGACTACCTCGGGTTACCCAACGTTCAGGTGTACGAGGTGGCGACCTTCTACTCCATGTTCGAGACGAAGCCCGTCGGCCGCCATCACATCTCGGTCTGCACGAACATCTCCTGCATGCTTTGCGGCGGCGACGAGATTCTCGCGCACGTCGAGAAGCGCCTCGGCATCAAGGTCGGCGAGAGCACCGCTGACGGGCGCTTCTTTCTGAAGCGAGAGGAAGAGTGTCTCGCCGCGTGTAACAACGCACCCATGATGATGGTCGATCACGTCTACTACGAGAATCTCACGCCCGAGAAGGTGGATGAGATTCTGGATCGACACAAGTGAGTACATCGGGTCGTCAGTTGACGGTTGACGGTCGTCAGCCCGAAGGGAGAAGCGGCACGTGTGCCGTTCTCTTGCCGTCGATCGTCAACGGTCAACCGCCAATCGTCTGCAAATCATGAAAGAGTACCCGCAAAATCTCGTGTGCTTCGAGCCGCTGTCGATGGAGCGCTCCTGGGAGCTCGCGACTTACCGCAAGATCGGGGGTTACGAGGCGTGGGAACGAATCCTGCGCGAGCGCACCCCGCGCGAACAGATCATCGAAGAGGTCAAGGCGTCCGGTCTTCGCGGTCGCGGCGGCGCGGGCTTTCCGACCGGCGTGAAATGGGGCTTCATGCCGCGCAACGCGCCGGGACAGAAATATGTGGTGTGCAACTCCGACGAAAGCGAGCCCGGCACGTGCCACGATCGAGACATCCTGCGCTACAACCCCCACGCACTCATCGAAGGCATGGCGATCGGCGGTTATGCCATGGGCGCGACCGTGGGCTACAACTACATCCGAGGCGAGTTTCTGGCCGAGCCTGTGCCGCGATTCGAAGCTGCGCTCAAAGAAGCGTACGAAGCGGGCTTACTCGGTAAGAACCTGCTCGGGTCCGGCATCGATTTCGATTTGTATTCGTTCGTCGGCGCGGGGGCATATATCTGCGGCGAAGAGACGGCGTTGCTCGAATCCCTGGAAGGCAAGCAAGGTCGGCCGCGCTTCAAGCCGCCGTTCCCGGCGAACTTCGGTTTGTATGGCAAGCCGACGACGATCAACAACACGCAAAGCTACGCGTCGGTGCCGACGATCCTGCGCAAGGGGGCGAAATGGTTTGCGGACCTCGGCGTTCCGAACGCGGGCGGGACACTGATCTTCTCGGTGTCCGGCCACGTGA
>JAAYXG010000384.1 GCA_012516015.1 Lysobacteraceae bacterium
ATCGGTGCATTGCGCGGCCCGAAACACGGGGGCGCGAATGAAGTCGCGTTCGAGATCCAGCAGCGTTACGAAACGCCCGATGAAGCCGAAGAGGATGTGCGCCGCCGCGTGTCGAACAAGGAAGTGATCATCGGGTTCGGACACCCGGTGTACACGGTCTCCGATCCGCGCAACCAAGTGATCAAGCAGGTCGCGCGCACGCTCGCGCAGGCGGCGGGCGACATGAAGATGTTCGCGATTGCAGAGCGTCTCGAGCGGGTGATGAAGGAAATCAAGAATCTGTTTCCGAACCTCGACTGGTATTCCGCCGTGTCCTACCACCTGATGGGCGTACCGACCGCGATGTTCACGCCGCTCTTCGTGCTCGCGCGTACGACAGGCTGGGCCGCTCACGTCATCGAGCAACGTATCGACGGGAAGATCATTCGTCCGAGCGCGAACTATGTAGGCCCGGAGAATCGACCGTTCGTGCCGCTCGCAGAGCGTCGTGACGAGTGATATGTGACGCGCGACGAGCAGGCGCTCGTCGGCGGGGCTCTTGCCGGTTACCGTGCGGCGTTCGTAGCCCTATACTCCGGCACTTTCTTGCCCGTCACGCCTCACCGTCACTCGTTACCCGATGCCCAACGCCATGTCCCGCTCCGCCGTTCGCCCGAATCCTGATCCGCTGCTGATCGACATCGCCGAGTACGCGCTCTCGTATGACGTTGCGAGCGAGATCGCATACGACACGGCGTATTACTGTTTGATGGATACGCTGGCCTGCGCGTTTCAAGCGCTCAAGTACCCGGCGTGCACGAAGCTGCTCGGGCCGATCGTGCCCGGGGCGACGATGCCAGGCGGCGCGCGTGTGCCGGGGACGTCGTTCGAGCTGGATCCCGTCACGGCTGCCTTCAACATCGGCACGATGATTCGCTGGCTCGATTTCAACGACACTTGGCTCGCCGCGGAGTGGGGACATCCGTCCGACAACCTCGGAGGCATCCTCGCCGTGGCGGACTATGTCGCACGCCGCGATGCCGCACACGGCAAGCAATCGATGACCGTGCGCGATCTCCTCACGGCGATGATCAAAGCGCACGAGATCCAGGGGGTGCTAGCGCTCGAGAACAGCTTCAATCGCGTCGGGCTCGATCATGTGCTGCTCGTGCGCATCGCGTCGACGGCCGTGACCGCCGCGATGTTGGGTGCGACGAAGGATCAGCTCATCAACGCCGTCTCGAATGCTTGGATCGACGGAGGTGCCTTGCGTACCTATCGGCACGCTCCGAATACGGGCTCACGCAAGAGCTGGGCCGCCGGCGACGCGACGAGTCGGGCGGTACGTCTTGCGCTGATCGCGCTCACCGGCGAGATGGGATATCCCTCCGCGCTCAGCGCGAAAACGTGGGGCTTCCAGGACGTCCTGTTCAGGGGCCAGCCGGTCGTACGACCGCAGCCGTTCGCCAGCTACGTGATGGAGAACGTGCTGTTCAAGATTTCCTATCCCGCGGAGTTTCACGCGCAAACGGCAGTTGAAGCTGCAATGACGCTTCACCCGCAGGTGGTCGGGCGACTCGATCGGATCGAGCGCATCGAGATCGAAACTCAGGAGCCGGGCGTTCGCATCATCGACAAGACGGGCCCGCTCGCGAATCCCGCGGATCGCGATCATTGCATTCAATATATGGTGGCGGTGCCGCTCATCTTCGGGCGCCTGCGTGCCGATGACTACGAGGACACGGTTGCCCGCGATCCGCGCATCGATGCGCTCCGTGCCAAGATGCGGGTGCGCGAGAATCCGACTTTTACGCAAGAGTATTACGATCCCGACAAGCGCTACATCGGCAATGCCGTCCAAATCTTCTTCGAGGACGGCACTGCGACGGATCGAGTCGCCATCGATTATCCGCTCGGTCATCGTAGGCGGCGCGCGGAAGCGATTCCGGTGTTGGTGCAGAAGTTCGAGGATGCCGTCAGCGCGCATTTCTCGCCGAAGCAAACCGAGGCCATCAAGACGACGTTTGCAGATCGCTCGAAGCTCGAATGCTTATCGATTCCCGAGCTCATGGCTTGTCTTGTGAAGAACTAGAAGCGTCGATCGACGCGGTGGATTGCGGGAGTCGATCGGCATTAAGCAGGTAAAGACTGATAATCGTCTTCGACGGCGCAGGGCACACTGGCATCTCGCATCGAAGGGACATCCTTCGGTGCAGGCGAGCGTATCGTGTAGATATTGCACTACCGCGCACGATTGCTACTCTATACGAGCGCTCAATCGAATCGACGAGGTGTCAGGGACCACAATGCACGCTGACTCGAGTCTTCTCGCGATGTATTCGCTTCGCGCAGCGGTCGCTCTGTCGACGTCATGAGCGCCTTGCCGTTTCGAGCCTTGCTCGTCAGCGCAGGTCCCGCGAGCCCGGTGTTGCTCACGAAGCTTACCGAAGCGTCCGATATCGAGATCGCCGAGGTCATCAGGGCCGATGAGGTCGACGCGAGCATCAAGCGAAGACCGCCGGATCTCGTGATCGTCGATGTGGTCAACGCGCTCAACGATCTCGTGCGAGTGTGCAGCGTGCTCAAGGCGGACCCCGCGACGGTGTTCGTACCGGTCGTCGCGCTTGCCCGCTCGGCGAAGTCGCGTCTAGCGGCCTTCGAAGCCGGCGTCGACGATTTTCTGCTGCACCACGTGCGGCGAGAGGAGTTCCTAGTAAGAGTGCGTTGCCTGCTTCGCAGCAGCTCGACCCGACGCCAGCTCGCGGCGGATCAATTGGCCGAAGAGATCAAGCGCCGAGAGGCGATCCG
>JAAYXG010000385.1 GCA_012516015.1 Lysobacteraceae bacterium
CAAAGCGTTCGCTCGCCTGCAGCCGAAACGTCGGATTTATGGCCGTCAACCGTCAACCGTCAACTTGGCGCTCGTGGAAGGTCTCGAAATAAACGTCGTTCCGAGCAAAGCGCTTGCCGCCGCGGCTCGCGAATCATTGCTCGACCTGTGCTCGCAGGCATACCAAGAAGATTTCACCGCTTATCTACAGCTCCTCTCGCCGGCAGTGCACGTGTGCGGATGGCTCGATGAGTCGCTCGTGAGCCACGCCGCCTGGGTCGATCGATTGCTGTACGTCGACGACACTACGGTTCTGAAGACTGCTTACATCGAGGCGGTTGCGACGCACCCGGACCATCAACGGCGTGGCTTCGCGTCTGCTGTGTTGTCCAGCATTCCGCCGCTACTCGACGAGTACGATCTCGCGGCGCTCGCCCCTACCGATGCGAGCTACTATCGTCGGCTCGGCTGGGAGTTGTGGGAAGGGCCGCTCTCGTACCTCGATCCGTCCGGCGTCGACATGCCAACGCCGGAGGAACAGGTCATGATCTACAGACTGCCGCGTACGCCGGCATCGCTGAGCTTGCGCGCGAAGCTGACGACGCGATGGCGCCCGATCGAGGTCTGGTGAGCGCGGTGACGAGCGATACGCAGGGATGCGGGCCAAAAGCGGATTGCGAGGAGTAAGAGCGCAAGCGTGCTCGGGAGCCATGACACATCCGTCGGTACCGGCGCGCGCCGTGCGAGACGCGCATCCCTCAGCGCAGTGTCGAGCGCTTCGACCCCGTCGAGTCGTCGATATTGGAAACCCACTTGGCTCGCCAGAGCACGCAAGTGCGCCTCATGCACTGCGGATAGATGCTCGCTGCTTGCAATCGGCTCCTCACCGGGCGCGCTCGCGCGTTGAATGACCTGATCGGCGCGCCAGTAGCCGAGCGGGTTGCCTTCTGCATCGGTTCTCGGAATCGGTCTCGGCGTATCGCCGCCGACGCCGAAGATCCAACCGCGAATCGTGCCGACCGTGAGATCGTCGAAGATCGCGACCGCCTGTCGCGTCGAGTCGAGCGGGGGCGCTTCGTGCCCGTCGGTGAGAAAGACGACGTTCGTCTTCGTGCCGAGATCGCGCGCGGCGCGCATCGCCCAGAAAACGCCCTTTGTAATTTCGCTCGCGTTACCCCAGCGCATGCGGCCGTCGATCTGATCGAGCGACGCGAGCAAGTCGCTGTAGTTGCTGCACACTTCGACCGGCGCGAGCAGCACGATGGTGCGATATTCCGCGAAGGCGCCCCAGCCGACTCTCGAACCGCACGGCAAATTGCGCAGCGCGGCGTGCATGCTGTGCTTCGCGTAGGCGAGCCTGCTCGCGGGATTCCCATCGATCTCGTAATCCGTCACGTTCATGCTTTGGGTGAGATCGAAGACAACGAGATGGTCGTATGTGTCGCGCGGCAGGGTGATCGGCGGCAGCAAGAGCGCGGCTGCCAGTAGGAGGAGCGCCGCGCCGATCGAGACGGTCCCAGACTCCCAGAGCGATGCGAGTATACGAACGAGCTTCAAGGCAGCTCCATCCGCGATTGCGGGATCGTCGATGTCGTACGCTCGCTATCGGGTCGGAGATCGTCTCCTGTCCAGGACATCGACTCGAGCTCAGGTGCAAGCCGCAGTGCGAGCTCGAGGTTGTAGCGTGCATCCCACTCCGAGGGGCGCTCACGCAAGAGAGTGCGATAACTTTGTTTCGCGAGCTCGATCATCGGTAGCCAGCGAGCGGAATCCGCAGCGCCATACTTCATTGCCTCGCGCATGTGGACATTGCCGAGATTGAACTGAGCCGCATGCTTGATCTCGCCGCGCTCGGATTGGGTGAGCGCTTTGTACGCTTGGGCGGCGGCTTCGTATTCGCCGGCATTTGCGAGCGCGGCGGCGTGCGCGAAACGCGCCTCCGGAATCGAAGGATTCAGATCGCCGCTTTGTGCACTCGCTATGGCTTCGTTCACGCGATGAGCATGCCGTAGCTTCACTGTCTGATGCGCGGATGCGGCCGCGAGAACTGCGACGGTGAGTGCGAACGCGGTATGAACGTGCTTGCGCTTCACGTCCAGCTCCGGAGTTGCAGCACGCGATAGACGAGCAGCATGAAGCAGGAGAACGCGGCGACGCCGAGGAAGTAGGGCGCATAGTCGCGGCGAGGAATGTGCTCGACGTAGTCGAGCGGTAAGTTCTGCTGCTTGCCCACGTCCGCGACCGCGCGCGCGAGGTCTTCCTCCACCTCCGCTTGATAGGCGCGATAGGGCGTGCGCAGTGTCTGAAAGAACCGATGCAATGCGATCTCGGGTGCGATCTCCGTGCGTGGATCCTCGATATCGAGCGCCGGACTGTTGATCGACCGCAGGTATAGCCAGTAGAGCGCAATGCGGTTGCGCGCCAAGCCCGCGGCGATGCGATTGCGAGTGCGTGCGTTCAGATGAGCGCCGCCGTCCGAGACCAGCAGAATGATGCGGCTCCCCGAGTATGGACGGTCGTCGAACGCCTCGATGGCGGTGAGCAACGCACGCCCGACGTTCGTCTCGTTCAGCCCGACGCCGATTCCCGCGGCCGTAATGCCCGCCTGCAGCACGACATCGCGCTGCGTAAAGGGCACTGCGAGCAAGGGTCCGCCGCTGAAGAACATCAGCGAGAACCGATCGTCGGAGCGCTCCGCGATGAACTGCGACAACAAATCGCGTGCGGTCTTGCTCTTCTGCGGGCCGCGGTGCCATGCCTGCTGTGTGCGAATGATCGGATCGATCGTCCGCCAATCGCTCGGCATCATCCGCAAGTCCATGCTGCGGCTCCGATCCATGAGCACCATGATCTCGGCGCCTTGTCCCGTGCGAAGCACTTGACTCTCGGGCCGGCCGGGCCCTGCGAGCGCGACGATGATGCTCGCCATCGCGGTAACGGCGAATGCCTTGCCGAACGCTGCCGCGAGCTGGCCTGCTCGGTCGCGCGGAAGCCAGAATAAGGAGGAGTAGGCGAGCGTATCCTTGCGGCCGCGAAGCAAAGGAAGCAGCGCAAGCGGGAGCAGCAGCAGAACCCACGAATGTGCGAATTCGATGTTGCTCATCGTTCGTGCCGCCTTTCGAGTCGTCGCAGATCGCGACAAAGCTCGCGCACCGAGAGCGCGCCGTCCGGTAGGCCGGCTCCGAAGAAAAGCGCGCTCGATTGGGCGTAGAACTGCTCGATGCGGGTACGCAGGGGCGAGAAGTGCGGGGCCGCTTGGAAGAGCGCGGCAAGCGTACCGCGTTGCACGACACGCCCCGCCGTGCGATCGAAGGCGCGATGCACGGCCTGCCACGCTTCCGGCGCATGTTCATCGAGCATGTGCAATTCCACCCAAGCGCGAGCGAACGGCAGCTCTCTGCGCGCGAGCCAGTTGCGCCAGCCGATCCAGGTGAGCCAAGCCGCAAGCGCAGCAGCGCACGCGCCGCCCAAGGCGATTGCTCGACGCCAGATGGGTCGCGTCGGTACGAGCGGGCTTGCACGGTCCGCGCGCAGCGCCTGCGCGACATTGATAGAGGCAGTCGGGTCCGTCAGCGGCGCTACTTCGATCGCTTGCGCCGGTACGAAGAGCGCGTGCTCGCCGACAACGTCTCTGATCTCCAAGCTCGGCAGCTCGATCGTCATCACTCCGCGCGGTGCGTTGACGATCTGATACTCGAGCACCAACCAACGCTTGCCATCCTCGTCCGCCGTTTCGATTCTCGGATCCCGCCGCTCGAACCAAACGCCGACGCGTTCGGCGCGAGGAAGCGCCGGTGCGAACTCGCGGCCCGCGGCTTCCAGCAGCACTCGTTGCGTCAAGACATCGCCGATGAAGTAGCCGAACGGTCGCGGTTGCTGGACTGTCGCCTCGACGGAGTGCTGTAGCGAAACGGCATCGGGCGCGGTCTGCTCGCTCGCCGCCGCTGCAAGGGTCATCCACGCATATGCGATGGTGATTTGCAGAAAAGCGGAGCGCATCGCCATCACACGACTTCGAAGAAGTAACGCGACATGGCGTCGGCGTCGAAGCGGCCGTCTTCGACGAAGAAGGGCCGAATCGAACGCGCGCCGAAGTAGCCCTCGATTTCGGCGCGACGCATCTCCACGGCCGAGCGCCAGCGCGCACGAAGGGAAGGGCGCAGCCATAGCGTTCGCCGAGAGCCGGACTCGACGTCCTCGAGCGGCGCGATCGCATTGCGCGTCGGCGGTTCGGTTTCGGCCGCATCCCAAATCACGATCGGCACGACGTCGGCATGCGCAAGGAAATCCAGTGCCAAAGTGAGCTGCGGGAGGGGAAAATGGAAATCGGACACCAGGAACACGAGTCCCTGGCGCGCGACGCGGGCGGCCACTTGCTCGAGGCCGGCCACGCCTGCACGAGTGGTCTCGAGCGTGCGCAATTTCTCCGCCGCGACACTGCTCGCGCCCCGGCTCAAGCGCGCGGGCGCATAAAGATCCGTCCGTTCCTCGGAATCGAACGCGAGCATGCCGAACAGATCGCCCATGCGAAATGCGCTGAACCCCAGCGCTTCGACGAAGTCGGCGGCGATGTGCAGCTTGCTGCGCGGAGCGCCGAAGCTCATGGACGCCGAGACGTCGACGAGCGCGTGCAGCGCGATGCCGGCGCGTTGGCGACTGACGCGCACGAGCCATTCGTCTCGATTCGATCGCAAGCTCGCGCGCACGTCCAGCCGGCGCGGGTCGGGACGATCGAACAAGCTCACGTGCGCGGCGAACTCGAGGCCCGTGCCGAGACTCGTGCCTGCGTGAGCGCCGGGCCGATGACCGCCGACGCGCCGAGACAATCGATAGTGGAATTCCTGCTGCGCGCTCATGATCGCGGCGTCGGAACCTTGTCGAGAATCTCGGCAACGAGCGCGTCCGCGATCTGGGCTCGCCTCAGCTCGTATACCGGCGTGAAGAAGATGCGATGGCCGAGGACGGCGGGAACGACTGCGCGGATATCGTCCGGCACGAGGTGAGCTCGTCCATCGAGCCATGCGACGACGCGGGCGGCGCGAGTCAGCGCCATCATCCCGCGCGGGCTCGCGCCGGCGAGGATGAGCTTGTCCATATCCACGCCATCCAAACGAATGTCGAAACGCTTCGGCGATTGCGTCGCCGTCCAGAGGTCCATGACGTAGCGTTCGAGCGCTTCGCTTGCCGTGACGCTTCGTTGAATTGCCGCGCCGATCTCATTGAGCTCTCGCCACGGCAGAATCGCGGGCGTGACCTTCTCGAGCAGCGCGTCCACGTCGTGAAACTCGGGATGAAAGACGAGCGATCGGCGGATCGTCTCGTCGGTGGGCGTCGGCATGCGCAACTCGAACATGAAGCGATCGCGCGCCGCGGAGGCGAGCTCGAACGTCTCTTCCCTCTCGACGCGATTGCGGTCCGCGAACACGAGCATATAAGGAAAGCGGTACTCGCGGTTGAACGCGGACACCGAGCGCTCCGCCATCGCGCGCAGCATCAGCGATTGCACTTGAGGCCGTGCGCGATTGATCTCGTTGAAGAAGAACGTCGTGAGCTGTTCGCCGTGACGCAGCAGGGGCCCAGGCTCGATTCGCGGCTTGCCGTCAGCGTCGACATACGTGTGATAGATCAGGTCGCCGGGCATGAGGTCGATCGTGCCTTCGATGCGCTCGAAGGCGCCGCCGATCGCTCGCGCGAACGCGCGCAGAATCGTCGTCTTGCCGACGCCGACGTCGCCTTCCAGAAGCACGTGACCGCGAGCGAACAGCGCGACGTTGATGAGCCGGATCGTGTCTCGTTGTCCGACGATCGCATTTCCGACGGATGCTTCCACTCGCAACGCGCGCTCGCGCCACTCGTTCAAATGCTCTCGATCATCCGCCATGAGCTGCCCCTCTGGACGCGTGCGGCTCTCTCGAAGCGATCGATCCGCTGACGTCGATGGTTTCGAACGATTGTTCGGTGACGCGGGAACATCGTCAAGCGCCTTCCACGCGCTTGCAACGTCGCGATACCGGCGTTCAAGAATCGCTGTGTCTGCCCTGGGGCAGTGTCACGACAAGCGTCATCTATCCTGAACGGAGCTTCGGCGTTCTGTAATGAATTGCCCCTAGTCCACTGCGCGTTTCGCTAGGGGAAAATGAAGGCGCAAGCGTCGTTCCGCCGCTGATTGGTGCGTGTGGTGTTCGTGGCGGTCGATGCGCATCGAACACGTGCTCGAGGTTCGGAGCGCAGCGCGCCCCGAGCGCTGCTGCTCGAGGCTGATCCGAGTAAACGCACGTCGCGAGCCGAGTAGCGCCCGCGTACCTCAACGCATGGCGATGTCGACGCGTCGCGCTTCGTCGTCCGTCCCGGTTCCGGTCAAACGCGCCGGCGGGTCCATGACGATCTGCGACTCGTCGACGCCTTCGGCGAGGAGTGCATCGCGCACGGCGGCGGCCCGGTTCTTGGCGATTGTCTCGTTTTGTGACGGGTCGCCGCTGCGATCGGTGTAGCCCGTGATCCTGATCGAGCGGCCGGCGCGCTTGGCCGCTTCCGCGACACTCGCGATCTTCACGCGATCGCCGTCATCGATGGTGGCCTCCCCGGAGCCGAAATAGACGCGTGCCGACTCGGCGCCCGTCGTTACTTGCGCGCTGCTCTCGAGGTTCGCCGTGTCATCCGGTCGATTGAATATGAGCAGCAGTGCAAGCGCTGCAACGCCGGCGGCAGCGGCCCATGGCAGCCACGACCGACGACTTTCGCGCTCGTGTCTGCGCTCGGGTAGGACCCGCTCCGGCTGAGACGGTTCGCCTGGCGCAGGCACCTCTTTCAGCAGGCTCGAGAGATTGCTGAATCCCAGCGCACTCGTGATTCGGTTGTCGAGTCCCGTGCGCTCGAGCGCGCCGCGCTGCGAGAACAAGAGCGACGCGAGACCGGACGAATTGAGACCGGAGGTCGACACGTGCTTGCGCAGGATGCCGAGCATGATCGGCAGCGCAAACGACATCAGGGACGATGCGGAGCTTGCCCGCACGCCAGTGACCTGCGAGATCGCGCTACTGAGCGCGCCGGTGCGATTTCCGAACAGAGAGCCGAGAAGCGATGCGCCGACGCTCTGCATCGAATCGATGGCGCCGCGGTTTCCGAGGATCCCGCCGAGCTTGCTGACGATTCCGCCATCGAGCCGCTCGTCATTGACCGCGCTGTAGATGTCCTCCACGCCGGACGGGTTCGCGGCGCGATGCATCAATCCGGCAAGAAGACTCGGTCCCGTCGTGCGCAGCGCCGCGCGAGTGCTGTCTTCGTTCTCGCCGAAGAGCGAGCTGAGCTGTCGTACGACGGGCGTGCCGAGCGCGGCATTGAGTGACTCGAGTATGTCGATCCTCATGGGGCCTCCTTGCGGAGCACGTGCTGCTGCAAACCTGTGGCAGGCAGGCTGGAACCGCAAACGTGGTGAAGTGAGCGGCATTCTCGATCGGCTACAGCGTGCGTCAATGCGGGAAAGGGAACCTACTCGACGGGCGAATCGGCTTCGCCGCAGTGTCGTGGGCGGCAGCGTGTAATTCCTCCAGCCGTTACCCTTGCTCGATCGTCGGCGCTATCTGTCTACGGGCGAGAATCTGACGTATCGTGTCGATGAATGAAGTTGCGGTGGTGGACAGATGTTGAAACACGATGTGATGCGCGGCCGCGCCGCGGGGGTGTTGCTGGCGATTGCGTTCGCATGGGCACTGCCCATCTCGGCGATGGGTGCCGAAAGCGACGCGAGCGAGCTGGACCTTCGGGTCGAACGATTCTTGGACAGCCGCAAAGGGACTTGGCGCGATCTGAATGTGCCGGAGGTAGACGGTCGCACGTTGCGCGATCTGATCGTGAAGAACGGATTCAAGAATGCGCTCGAGATCGGCACGTCGACGGGCCACTCCGCGATCTGGATCGCATGGGGATTGAGCAAGACGGGCGGTAAGCTCACGACGATCGAAATCGATCCCGAGCGTCACAAAGTCGCACTCGAGAATTTCAAGGAAGCAGGCTTGAGCGACTACATCGATGCGCGACTTGCCGACGCTCACGAGCTCGTGCCGAAGCTGTCGGAATCGTATGACTTCGTGTTTTCTGATGCGGACAAGGAGTGGTACACGAAGTACTTTCAAGCCGTGTGGCCGAAGATGCCGGTCGGCGGCTGCTTCACCGCGCACAACGTCACGATGAGCGCATCGGGCATTCGGGAATTCCTGGCGCACTTGAAGACGGTAAAGGACGGCGAGACGACGATCGATAGACAAAGTCGGGCGGGGTTGTCGATTACGTGCAAGACGGAACCGTAGCTTGCTTACGGTCTACGGCCTACGGTCGATAGCCAGAGCCCAGAGCCCAGAGCCCAGAATTAGATCTCGATGTCCTGGCGGATCGTCTCGCCTTCGTCGATGTCGACGGTCGCCGTTGCGCGGAAGGTGAGGTCGTCGTTCGTCGATGGATCGTCTTCCGTGGCGTCGCATACGAATGCCAAGGTATAGGTGCCGGGCGCGATGAAGCGCAATCGATAATTGAAGCCGTTGCCGTCGAGCACGACGGCGGTAGTCGCGTACGGCTCGGCCGCTTGACCGTCGATGTCGTCGGGCGTCACGTTCTCGCCTTCGAATAGATAAACGGCTCCCCGAGTCGTCGTCGTGCTCGTATCGCTCGACAAGCACGCGGCGGACACGATTCCTTGAAGCTCGCCCGCCTCGTCCGTCCGGACCGAGCGCAGTTTCGGTGTGAGCGAATATCGGTTGTCGTCATCCACGCTGAGCGACATGCGCAGGTCGAGCGTGAGTGTGATCTCCTCGCTGCTGTTTTCGTCCTCTTTCACCCTGAAGCTCGTGGGAGCGTAGTCGCCGGCGGCGACGGTGAGCTCGCGCTGCGCGCCCAACCCGTCGAGGACGTAGGCGCTATCCGCGTCCTCCTCGTCGAACACGAGGCGCACACCGTCATAGGTGCCCTCCGGAAGCTCCTCGTCGCTCAACAGGCGAACGGGTGTGCCGGTGGTGAACGTGAGTAGATCGATACGCTGCGGTTCGTCGAAAGCGAAGCGCTCCGTGCCGCCGTCCGACCGATGAAACTCGACGCCGCTGAACGGCGCGACGACTTGCTGCAGCGTCGGGTCTGCCGGGGCGTCGGTCGTGAGATCCGTCGTGATCGTTCCTTCGCAGCTCGCCAAGAACAGGCTCGCGGCAATCGCGACATTGCGTTTGCGATAGCCGCGGCTCGCATCGGTGCTCGGGTTCGATGATGTGTCGCGCGGCGGCGATGTGAAATTGTCGATCACGTGACGTCCACTCTCCAGTGCAACGAGCGGCCAGTCTACACCGGCTCCTCTCCGCCGTATGTGCGTACATTGTTAACGGGACGGGTCTCGTCGAGACATTCGGCCGTGCATGTCTTTGCCGCCCAGAGCGCAGCGCCCAGCGCCCAGCGCCCTAAGTCGCGCCGTTTACGACCTGGTACATCTGTCGTACGCCGCGCGCAATATCCTTCTCGGCGACGCCGCCGAAGCCCAACATCCACCCGTGTCGAGGAGAGGGGCCGAGATACATGACGGACATCGGCCACAGCCACAGGTCGCGGGCTGCAGCTTTGTAGCTGAGCTCGCGATCTCGGAAACCTTCGGGCAGCGTGACGGCAAGGTGCATGCCGGACTCGGCGCCATGGATCTCGAGCTGGTCGCCGAACACCTTGCGTATGTTCTCCTCCAGCAGAGCGCGCCGTTCCCCGTAGAGCGTTCTCATTCGGCGGATGTGCCGCGCGAAGTGGCCGGCCTCGATGAACTCCGCGAGCACCGCCTGATGCAGATCCGGCGGTGCAACGTCGACGGATTGTCGAACGGAGATGAAGCGGTCGATCAAGTCGGGCGGCACGACCATGTAGCCGAGTCGCAGCGCCGGAAACAGCACTTTGCTGCACGTCCCGACATAGATGACGCGATTGTCGCCGTCGAGTCCCTGCAGGGATGAGATCGGGCGGCTCTCGTATCGATACTCTGCGTCGTAGTCATCCTCGATGATCCAGCTCCCGACGCTTTGCGCCCATTCGAGCAGCTTGAGTCGACGCGACAAGCTCATCGTCGAACCGAGCGGAAACTGGTGAGAAGGGGTGACGAAGGCGAGCCGCGCGCGGCGAAATAGCTTGATCCCCGCTGCGACGTCGAGCCCGTCCCCATCGATCGGCACGGGAACGATCTTCGCGCCGGCAAGCGTAAAGACACGCTGCGCGAGCCAGTAGCCGGGATCCTCGAGCCAGACTCGATCGCCTGGATCGAGCAGGGCCAGCGCGGCGATCGCGAGCGCTTGCTGCGAGCCGCTCACGATCAAGATCTGCTCCGGTTCGCAGCGCACGGCTCGCGAGCTGCGCAAGTAGCCCGCGAGCGCCTCGCGCAGATCTTGTCGGCCGGACGCGTCTCCGTATTGCAGGGAGATCGTGCGGAGCGTGCGCCCGTAACGCGCGACGAGACGCGACCAGATGTGCACGGGAAAGTGATCGAACGCAGGTTGTCCGATGCTGAACGCGCCCTTGCCGACGACCCACGGCGGACGGTCGATGGCGGGATAGACGCTGCTTCGCTTCGATAGCGGTCGAGCGGTCGAGCGCGACGCGTGCGCGCGCGTCGCGCTCGGCTCGCACATCGTGAGCTTCTCGGGAAGCGAACGCGAAACGTAGGTGCCGGAGCCTCTGCGCGACTCGAAGTAGCCTTCCGACAACAACTCTTCATATGCCGCGATGAGCGGGATACGCGAGATGCCGAGCTCTTTGGATAGGAGCCGCGTGGAGGGCACTTGCTGTCCGCTCGCCAACTCGCCATTCAGGATGGCAGTGCGAAAAGCATCGTGAATTTGCCTATGCAGCGCGCGGTTCGAGCGGCGATCGATCGCGATGACCGGAATGAGTGCGCTGGCTTCCTTCTTCATGGACGCATTTTAGGTGGTTATATAAAACATGCAAAAAGTGGCTATTTCTTGAGAACACTCTTGAGCGCACAGTCGCGCCACGACCACATCGCTCGATACAAGGTCCAAGGGAGAGCCCATTATGACAATAGCCGATAGCAGCCCGTTGGCATTACAACGAGCCGACGCCAGTGTGCGCCGCAACGCAAAGAGAGCGCTGTTTACGATCGTCGGCGGTGCAGTCCTCATCGGTCCGGCGCTTGCGCAAGAGCCTTCCTATGAGGAGCTCGAGGAAATCGTCGTCACGGGCTTGCGAGGGAGCTTGCAAGCCTCGATGGATATCAAGCGCGATGCGATCGGCGTCGTCGATGCCATCAGTGCGGAGGACATCGGCAAGTTTCCGGATGCGAACTTGAGCGAGGCATTGCAGCGCATCACCGGCGTGTCGATCGATCGGCGCAATGGCGAGGGCGCGCTCGTCACCGCGCGCGGCTTCGGCGCGCAGTTCAACATGGTGACGCTGAATGGCCGGCAGATGCCGACTGCGGATGCGTTCGCGAACGGGCAAGTGATTGCCGGCGGCATCGGGGGCAACTCGCGCGCGTTCAACTTCGCGAATCTCGCCGCCGAAAGCATCAGCGCGGTCGAGGTCTACAAGACCGGCCGGGCGGAAATTGCGACGGGCGGCATTGGTGCAACGATCAACGTTCGTACGGCCCGCCCGTTCGACAACGCGGGAACGGTCGCGAATCTCGGTGTCAAAGCCGTGAACGACACGACCAATCGTGTGGGCAACGACGTCACGCCGGAGGTCTCGGGCATCTTCAGCTATGCGAACGACGACAAGACGTGGGGCGTCGGGCTCAGTGCGAGCTACCAGGAGCGTCATAGCGGTGCATCGGGCTCGTCCGTGAACGACTGGCGCATTCAAGCGTGGGATGCGGACATGAGCGTCAACCGGACGCTGGCACCGCTCTACGTCAATCGCAACGATACGCCGTACGACTCTTCGGACGACTTTCTCGATGCGATGATCGTGAGCGCACCCGCGGTCGGGCAGCTCTACGGAATTCCGAACGACATTCGCTATCACTTCTCCGATCGCAAGCGGGAGCGAACGAACGCACAGCTCACCGTGCAGTTTGCGCCGAGCGATGCCTTGACGCTCACGACCGATTACACGTATGCCCTCAACGAGCTCGTCGAAGATCGCGGCGATCAGACGATCTGGCTGCAGCGCAACGGCTTCTATCATCTCGAGTTCGACACGAACGAAGCGGTCGCCACGCCGTTACTGCTGCGGGAGTACACGGGGGCGAGCAAGGACTTCGGCTACGAGCAACAGCATCGCGAGCAGAAGAACGAGATGAAGTCGCTCGGATTCAACGCCGACTGGCGCGTCACCGATCGCTTCAGCGTTGCTCTCGACGTGCATGACTCGACGGCCGAGAGCATGCCCAACGATTCGCTCACGGGTGGGGGCGAGACGACATTCAGTGTCGCGGGCAAGGTGCCGAGCGTGTGCTTGGAGTCGTACGGCCCGAATCCGGGCGGCGGTCAGCCGGCCTGTCGAAACGCGTCGAGCTTCTGGACGCAGGAGTTCAGCTTCAACGAGAGTCTGCCGATTGCGGGGCGCACCTTCTATCCGACGCAGCTCGATGCGTACGCGGGGACGAACGGCGACTCCAACTACTCGTTCGATGCCTCCAGCATCGGATCGCAGATCATGCGCATCAACTATCAGGATCAGGCGACCGATCTCATGCAAGCGCGTCTCGACGGCGATCTCGAGTTCGATTTCGGCCGCTTCCAATTCGGTGTCGAGACCCGCGCGCTCGATATGCGACAGCGAGCCTCCGCGTCGAATCTGACCCTGGGGGACTGGGGTACGAGCGACACCGGGCAGGTACCGGACATGGTTGCGCTCCTGCGACCCTTCAGCCTGGTTCGCGCGTTCGATGATTTCAACCCGGTCGGCGCGCCGATCGGCGGTTGGAAGGGCAATGCGAACGAGCTTGCACGATGGGCTTTCTCGCAAGGGTACGGCGACTGGACCGAGCCCTCGGCGCCCGATGGGCAACTTCGCTACAACCCGGGTTTTACGGTCGACAATTCGGTCCAAGAGGATACGGAGGCCGCATACGTTCAATTCAGCTGGGGCGGCGATTTGTGGAATCGCACCGCCAATATCGTCGTCGGAGTCCGGTACGAGCAGACGGAGGTCGAATCGACTGCGCGCATTCTCGTGCCGACCGCGTTGCTGTGGCAGGACGATAACGACTTCCAGGTGCAGCGCCCCCCGCTCCTGCCCGAGAACGTGCAGGCCGTGAGCGAGACGGCCGACTACGACAACGTGCTGCCGAGCTTCGATTTCGACATCGAAGTCACCGACTCCCTCAAAGCGCGCTTCTCCTACAGC
>JAAYXG010000035.1 GCA_012516015.1 Lysobacteraceae bacterium
AGCCGCACCGGCGGCTACATGTGCCTTTCCTTCGCGGTGCCGATCGACGTTGCCAACCACGTCAAAGAGCAGATCATCCAACACGGCAGAGTCATCCGCAGCCGCATCGGCGTTTCGATTCAGGACGTCAATGCACAGCTCGCCGAGTCGTTCGGCCTCGATCGCCCGCGCGGCGCTCTGATCAGCATGGTGGAAGACGGCGCGCCCGGCGACAAAGGCGGGTTGAAGGCGGGCGACGTGATCTTGAGCATCGACGGCGTCGTGATCGAGACCTCCTCCGAAGTGCCGGGTTTGATCGCGAGCAAGAAGCCGGGCAGCAATGTTCAGATCGAGGTTTGGCGCGACGGCAAGACGCGGCGCGTGACGGTCAAGCCCGAGCAGATTCGCGATGACGGCGAGCGCGTTGCGACCACCGACGGCGGCGCCGATGAGGCCGCTCAGCTTGGCCTCGTCGTGCGGCCGCTGACGGCGGAAGAGAAGCAGCAAGCGGAAACGCAAGGCAACTTGCTCGTGGAGAACGTGGACGGCCCCGCTGCCGCTGCAGGCGTGCGACCGGGCGATATCATCCTCGGCGTGAACGGCTCGCCCGTGAAGTCCGTCGACGAGCTGAAGAAAGCAGCAAAGAAGCGCGGCGGTAAAGTCGTCGCGCTCCTCGTGCAACGAAACAAACAGCAGATATTCATTCCGGTGCGCGCGGAATAGCGCTTGGCGGCGGAGCTCCTCTCGTGCAGGGGAGCTCCGCTCGTGTGAAGCGAAGGAGATTCGCTCATACACCAACGAACTCATGAACCTCCTGCTCATCGAAGACGATCTCGAAGCGGCCGAGTATCTCGCGAAGGGGTTGCGGGAGAACGGCTACGAGATCGATCACAGTGCGGATGGGCGCGACGGACTCGAGAAGGCGTCGAGCGGCCGTTACGAGGTGATCATCGCCGATCGGCAGCTCCCTTTCGTCGATGGGCTGCAAATCATCGCCGCGCTCCGCGAAAAGGAAGATCGCACGCCGGTGCTCATCCTGTCCGCCCTCGGTACGGTGGACGATCGCGTCGCCGGTTTGCGCGCGGGCGGCGATGACTATTTGACGAAGCCGTTTGCGTTCTCGGAGCTGCTCGCGCGCATCGAGGCGCTGCGGCGGCGCGCGTCGATCTCCGCAGAAACGGTGACGCGCCTCAAGGTGGGCGATCTCGAGGTCGACTTGCTCGCGCGTCGTGCATACCGCGGCGGCCGTGCGATCGACCTCACGACGAAAGAGTTCCAATTGCTCGAGTACCTGATGCGCCGTCCTGGCCAAGTGGTCACGCGCACGATGCTGCTCGAAAACGTCTGGAACCTGTATTTCGATCCGCAGACGAACATCATCGACGTACACATGAGCAGGCTGCGCAACGCAATCGACAAGGGATATCCGAAACCGTTGATTCACACGGTGCGAGGCGCAGGGTATGTTCTCAAGGAATGAGCACATCGATGCGGTTGTCCTCCGCCCGGCTCGCGACGCTGTTCGTGGTCCTGTTCGCGGCGGGCATCAGCCTCTTATTGACGACCGTCTATTTCCTCACCGCGCGCGTTATCGACCGTGAGGTCGATGCCGTCATTCGCGCCGAAGTCGATAGCCTGATCGACGACTACACGCGCGGCGGCCTCATCCAACTCGTCGCAACGCTCCATCGGCGCTCCGACAATTGGGGCCGCACCGGCGCGGTTTATCTGTTGACGGAATCCAATGGCTATCCGATCGCGGGCAACCTCGCCGCGTGGCCGCGCGAGGTCGCGACGTACGGCACTTTCGTCGAGTTTCACATCGATGCGAGCTATTCCGGCGGCGTGACACGGCATCCGGTGCGCGCACAAACGTTTCGGCTGCCAGGGGGGCGACGGCTCCTCGTCGGCACGGACATCCTCGAGCGGCGGCGTCTCGCCTCGCGCCTGCGCACGGCGATGTTCTGGGGCGTCGGTTCTTCCGTCGCGCTCGCGGCGCTCATCGGCGTCGGCTACAGCCGTAGAATTCGCCGACGCGTTGCCCTCATCGCAGATGCATGCCGCCGCATCATGAACGGCGATCTCGCGGAGCGCCTTCCGGTTGAAGCTTCGCACGACGAGTTCGATGAGCTCGCGGTCGCAGTCAATCAGATGTTGAGCCGCATTCAGCAGCAGACGGAAATGCTGCAGACGACATTCGATAGCGCAGCGCACGATCTGCGCGCCCCACTCTACCGCGCCCGCGTGCGCATCGAAGAGTCGCTCCAACACGAGGATCTAAGCGCCGCTTCGAGAGCCACGATGGAAGCGACGCTCGCGGAGCTCGATCGCGTACAGCGAACGCTCGGCACCTTGCTCCAGATTGCGCAAGCGGACGGACGAGGACGAGACGTCGTCACGGAAGACGTCGACCTCGCCGCGCTTGCGCGCGAAATGGTCGAGCTCTATCAACCCGAAGCCAGTACGCGAGATATCGCGCTCGAGTACGTCGGGCGCGACGACGCGAAGCTGCGAGGCAACCGTCAGCTACTCGCGCAGGCGATCGTGAACCTGCTCGAAAACGCGCTCAAATACGTGGCTGCGGGGGGACGCGTCACCGTCGAGGTCCGGCAATCGACTCAGCGTGTGAAGCTGATCGTGGCGGACGACGGACCGGGCATCCCCGCGGAAGATCGCGAACGCATTCTGCAACCGTTCGTGCGCTTGGAGCGCGATCGAACCCAGCTCGGCAGCGGCTTGGGGTTGAGCCTCGTCGCCGCGGTCATGCGACTTCACAACGGCACGATCGAGCTCGAGGACAACGATCCAGGGCTACGCGTAGTGTGCGAATTCCCCGTGTAGGTCGGAATTTATTCCGACTCTGGTTCTTGGTCGGAATAAATTCCGACCTACAAGGATGTAGGAAGGCCCGCGTTGCATGGAGCATCTCGCGGGCCGACCTACAAGTCGACCTTCACCCAGACGCTCTGCGAATCGCTCGCCGTCGAGTGCCGGCGCGTGAGGAGGCCGCTTTGCGAGTGAGTCGACGAGGTTTCGATGCCGCCGAGCTGCACCCATTCGCCGATGCGGGCGCTTATTTGCGTCGTGAGCTGTTGCGTGCGAACCGTGCCGTCGCGCAAACCTTCCGCGCGCTGCTCGATGTCTAGCACGACCGTTTCGCCGCTCACGCGCGGCGTGACGAGAAAGCCGTTCGTGAGATCGCGATATTCCGTCGCGGCCGCGCCCCAGCGATGGCGGCCGACGCCGCCCGCGACGGTCGTGATGATAGGCACGCTCGTGCCCGATGAGATGAACGCCGAAGAACCTTCGAGCACGCTGACGCTCGAAATGCCCTCGTTTGCCGTGCGAAGGCTCCCGCTCGATCCGCTGATCGTTGCGCTCGAGCGCGCGCCCGGCCGCTCGTTGGCGCTCACCGCACCGCGCTCGGTGCGCAGGGTCCCCGAGGCGTCGATGCGCTCGCGTTCGATCTGTTCCGCGCTGCTGCGGCGAACCGAGACGAGAAGTTGGCGCGGCTTGCGATCGAGACGTTCCACCGCGGCTCGAATTTGCGCGACGTTCGAGGCGCTCGCGCGGACGAACAGCGTGTAACCCTGTCCACTCAACGCGCCGCCCGATTCGAGCAGCGGCTCGAGCACGGGGATGAGCTCCTCGGCGGTACGATTCTCCAGCTCGATCGTCTCGAGCGCTTGCGCCCAGGTCGCGGATGCGACGAGCGCGACGCTGGCAAAGAGCCACGCCAGCGACGTGATTCGTGATTCGCGGATCGTGATTCGCAAGCGCTGCCGTGCTCGGTCGCGCCCCGATTTTCTTGCGACCCGCAAGTCACGAATCACGAATCACCCGCTACTACGGCATTTGAATTTTGCCGCCGTGTCCGGGAGGGCCACCACCGAGATTCGGCATGCCGCCCTGAGGCACGACCAGCTGAGATGCGGCTTGCCGCCGCATCTCCTGAATCTGCTGCACGGTGCGTTCGATGGCTGCCGTGGCCGCGGCGGAAAAGCCGGTGACGGCTTCTTCGAGCGACTGACCTTCGATCTCGAAATTGATCGGGACAGGCCCCATGTTCGTCATGATCTCGGCCTGCCCGATGAACAACACCGGTCGTGCGGAGTCGGGACTGCCGTCGCGCTTCACGGGCGAAAGCCGACGGATCGCACCCACTTTGCGATCGGTGAACGTTTCTTCCAGATACAAGGAATCCGCGTCCATCTGCGGATCTTGTGCGTGTTCGTCGGCCATCGGTGCTCCAAGAAATTGCGTGACTTATGACAGTAGACCAGTGCACTTGATGATGATCAAGCGATAACCGTCCACAACTTCATGGGGCCTTCCTGGACAGCTACAATAGGCCCCCACAATCGTGGGGCAGTGACGACCATGCAGCAATCCGATAATCCTTTCAGCGAAGCTTTCGGCAAGGCCGTCGATCTGGGCAACAGAATCGCCGACACGGACGAGAAAGCCGACATTTGGGACATCGCGGACGGTCTTCTCGCGGGCGCTGTCCAGTACTGGTTGTACTCGCGCCAGCCCTGCGCGGATCCGAACTGCGAAGAATGTTTGCCGATCAGCACGGCCGAAGGCCGACTCCAAGAGCTGCGCAAGCTGATCCGCCAGTTCGCCGAAGAGAGCGAGTATTTCCATTCGCCCACCGACCGCAATGTCGGCCGAGCTTGAGCCGGCGAACGACGAAACCTTCTACTGACCTCGGACGTTGCTGGGCGCGATCACCGCACGTATCGCGCTCGGCCATCTGCGCGGCTGTACGGTGCCGCTGACCCAGCGGCTATGTCCTTGATCCTCTTTGACGCATTTGTGCAACGCGGTCAGGAGACGCCGTTTTGAGAGCCAGCGCACACCCCCTTGAGTGTGACGTTCTCCAAACTTTGAAGATGGATGACGGTCGGAGGGCGACTAAATGGGAATGCTCAAGAATCTCAAGTTGCGACACCGCGCCTACGTGTGTGCATTCAACTCGTTTCGCTTCGCGGCGCGGCTGCGCGGCGACTTGAGCGAATTCGCACCGTCGATTGCGGAGACGCTCGAGAGCGTGGGGGACGAGCTCGCCGCATTGGCGCGCGACAGCTGCCCGACCGAGAACGAGCGCCGTCAGCTCATCGAAGGACTCGAGAGTGCGCTTCGCGCCCTGGGATTGTCCGACGCGGCGCAAGTGCACATCGTGTCTCAGCTCGCGCCGCGCATCATGGCAGGCGAGCCCGCGAGCGCGAGCAAGGAAGCGTGGACGAGGATGGCCGTTTAACGAGCGCAGATGGATCGGCGGCGCTTACACTCTGCCCAGAGCCCAGAGCCCAGAGCCCGCGCTGAGCGCCCTGCGCTCAGCGCCCCCATACGACATAACCCCATCCACCCCCCCGAAAACCCCCTGTCGTCAAATGCCGTGTCTCCTGAAAGCGACCTCTTCACTTGACTTCCGATTCGTGCCTGCGCAGCATCTTGCTTAGCTCAGGGCAAACTCGCCGAAAGGCGAGGACGCAAAGCTTCCGGTCTAACGGAGAACTCTCCTAAGACAGCGGGGTTGCCACAGGCGATTCGCATCGTGCGACTCACGAAGCACGAATATGTATATCAATAAGCGATGAAGCTGTGACGACGGCGCGACGGCGCCTCCCCCGCGAAAGGTCGATTTGCGAGAGCTGCTCCTAGGCTCGAGCGTGTGTTTGCGGCTGCAGCGTTGGGGAAGGAAACGTGGAGAAGAGCACGAGCAAGGCCTTCGTCGAGACGACAGGTCCAATTGCGGGCGCGTTGGCGCCGACCGGCGAAGCCGGTACACCTTTATTCCTCATCAACTTGTGCGCCTCGATGGCGCCGGTTCAACCCGCAACCAAGTCGCTACCCGGCCTGGAAGCCTACCGCCTCTATCAAGTCACGCGCGTCGAAGATGGGCGCACGCGCTATCGCCTGCGGCTCGGCTTCTTTCCGTCCGATGCCGAGGCCGAGGCCGTGCTCCTCAAGGTCCGCGAACAGTACCCGACCGCGTTTACGGCGTGTCTATGTGAAGAGGATCGGCGGCACACGCGCGGCTACGTCGTGCCGGACCGCGCCGCCGCACCCGCGATGACCATCGTGCCGTCGCCGTCGAGCGCGCCAAAAGCTGCGGCCGAACCCGTCGCAAAGAAGCCGGCGACTGCACAGCCCACTCGCACGACCGGCGCACCGCGCAACGGCGCATCGGCGGCGAAAGCCGTGCCCGCCAAAGCGCCTACCGCAAGCAAACCGGCCGCGCCCGCAGCCCCCTCGTCGATCGAAGTCGCGCGGCACGCGCAGAAAGACGCGGCGCCCCCCGCTGCGAAACAGGCGACACACAAGCCGCAAGTTGCGCCCAAGGCGCAACCCACTCGCGGCGCCGCTGCACCGAAGACCGATGCGAAGCAGGACACCGCTGCAAGCATGCGAGTCGAAGCGCTCGATCTGACCCTATCGGATCCGCCGCCGCCTCCAGCGCAGAAGACGAGCACGCCGTCGAATCAGCCGTTCCATGTAGGCAAAGGCGTTGATATCCCAACGACACACCTTTCGCTGCAAGCGGAGTCCGCGACGACTCCAAGCACAAAGCCTGCCGCGACCAAGCCCGCAGCCTCCCCCGCCGCGGCCTCGCGCGGCGCGAATGGCGCGGCACTGAAAGCGCCGGCGGCCAAACCGGCTTCGACCACACCCGCAGCGCCGACGATGGCTGCTCCGCCGAAAGCGGCGATCCAGGCCAAGCATCCCGATCTCGACAGCACGCAAACCATTCGCGCACTGACCGCAGAGGAGCTCAACGACGAGACGCAAGAGAAGGTCTTTGCGATCCAGCTCGCCGCCTCCGAGCAACCCGTCAATTTGGATGCGATGCCGCATCTCGACATCTTCGAAGCGTATCGGCTTTATTCCGTGGCCACGGCCGGCAGCGGCAAGATCGTCCATTCCTTGCGGCTCGGCTTTTTCAAGGAAGCCCTGTCCGCCGAAGCCGTGGCGGGGTACCTCAAGACCTTCTTCAGCTCGCCGACCGTGATTCGCATCAGCGTCGCCGAGCAGGCCCGCTTCAAAGATGCGACGCTCCCCAAGAAGCCGGCACCGGTCGAAACCAAAGCCAACGTCATCGAGCTCGACAGTGCTCGCAGCGCACGCGTCCCGACCGTGACGATGGAAGTGGTTCCCGGTCCCGACACGAGCGCGACGGGCTCGTTCAAGATGAACGCGACCGGCTCGTTCCGCACATCCGACACCGCGAAGCATCGCGCGCTGCCTGCCGGCATGAAGCCGGCGGCGAAGAACGCCTCGACACCTACGAAGCGCTCCGCGCCGATCTCGCGAAAGAAAACCGCTACGAGCGGCAAGTACAAGTCGATTCAGAAGAAGTCGCTCGCCGAGCAACTGCTCGAGGAAGCAAAGGAAGTCGAGCTCTCGGAAAGCGGCATTTTCAGAATGCAGAAAAGCGAGACTTCGCTGCTGTCGCGCTTGGTGGACAAGCTCAAGAAATAGGTGACGCGACCCGCGTCGCCTGTTTCGCCTGCCTCACTCGGCTTCGTAGCCGGTCAACTCCAAGTAGCCCTTCCCGATGCGCGCGCCGCGCTCGTCGAGCACGCGGACGGCGCCTTCCCAATAGATCGAGCCCGTGCTGCCTCGAGCATCGTTCTCTTGATCGTCCATGAGCGGCTGGAGCCGCAGCGTTCGATCTCCTATCGCGATACGCCACTCGACCGGATACACGATGTCGGTTCGCGGCGAACGCCAATGCCGCAAAGGTGCCCATTCGATCTCATCCGGCCCGAACGCACGCACCGGTCCTGTCGGCGAGACTCGCCAAGTGCCCGCGGCCCAATGCTCCCTCCCGCTTTTGTCTTTGATTTGTCCGGCAGCCACGGCGCCGCCATCGTCCAAGTTGATTCCCATCCAATCCCATTGCATGGCCGCATCGTCGAGCAATCGACTCGACCATTCGTGATCGAACCATGCGGCACCGCGCACGCGATAACGCGCATTTTCGATCCGCACTTCACCCGTCGTCTCGAGCTGAGGCAGGCTGTAGTAGTAGCTCGCGTAGCTCGGATCCGGGCTCTTCTGACTGAAGCCGTTGTCGCCTTGAAGAATCGGCGGCTGCACGGCACGGAACTCGAGCTCGATCGAAAAGTCCGCCGCCGCAATCGACGTGCGATAGATTTCCCCCTCTTGGCGCAACGACCACTCGTCGATGCGCACATCGAGCCGCCCCTCCGCTGCCTCCGCCAACCCGAAACCTGCACGGGCCGACCGCTCGGCGCGCAGCAGACGACCGCGCATCGGATCGCTGATCGCGGCATGCGCAAAGAGCAGCTGTCTCGGGGCGAAGCGCGACGGATTCCGCTCGTCGACTCCCGGTCGATTGCGGAAGAACGTCACTTGAAAACCGCGCTCGATGCCCTCTCGATCGGTGAGCCAACCCGTGACATACCACCACTCGGTGCGAAACGCGGGATGACTGCCTTCATCTTCAGGAAACGAGATCGCATATCCGGGTATGACGTCCGGGTATTCGGCCTCGCTCGCATGAACGAGCGAGGCCCAGACGATAAACAGAATGCACGCACAAAGCGCGCGCGCGCGAAGCAACGTCCGGCGCGCGGCCGTGTGATCCATACGTGCCGTGACGCTCACCAGTCCTCCTTCACGGCTCGAATCACGTCGTTCGTCATCGCGCGACGTCCGCTCCACACCGCAATCGAAGCCGAGCTCGCCACGAGCACGAGCGTGAGCGCGGCAAGCAGGGCGCCCGGCGCGTGCAGGTCCATGCTCCAGTGAAACGATTGGCGATTGACGACATAGATCAGGATGAAGCTGACCAGCGCACCGCTCGCAAGGCCGATAAGCACGCCGATCGTCCCGAGCACCGCGCCTTCGATCGCGAGCATCGAGCCGATCTGCGCGCGAGTGAAACCGAGATGGCGCAGCGCGCCGAGCTCGCCGCGGCGCGCGAGCACCTGCGCGCTGATCCCCGAGGCGATGCCGAAGAGGCCGATCATGACGGCGACGAGCTCGAGAAGATAGGTAATTGCGAAGGTGCGGTCGAATACCGCGAGCGACATCTCCCGCAGCTCGCCCGGCGCACGCACGTCGGATGCGACATTCGGCGGCAGATGAGCGCGGATTTGCTCGCGCACCGCGGCGAGAGACGCGTTTCGGTCGAGCCAGAGCCATACGGTGTTGATCGCGCGGTCACCCGTCATGCGGACGTAGTCGCCGCGCGAGACGACGAGCGCACCGCTTTGATGCTCGTAGTCGCGCCACAGGCCTTGCACGAACCCGCGCAACGTCGCGCCGCCGAGCTCGAGCTCCACGACATCGCCGGCATCGACATCGAAGAGATCGGAGGCCGTTTCGCTCAACCAGACGACGCTCGTGCCTCGCGGGGCACGCGTTGCGACTTGCTTCGTGATCCAAAGGGAATCGGCGAGCTCGTCTTGCGCGAAAGAGCGCGCGCTCACGGCGAGCGCGGGTCGCGCGGGATCGAGACGCGCCTGTGCGTTCCGGCTCATCGCCAAGCGCTCGACGCCGGCGATCGAGCCGAGCGCGCGTGCCGTGCGTTCGTCGAGATGCGCGGCCTCCCCGGCACTGCCGACCCGCACGTACAAGTCGGCCGGAAGGATGCGCTGGGTCCAGGCATCGAGCGACCCTCTGAACGAGGAGACCATGATCGCCATCGCGACCATCAGACTGAAGCTCACGACGATCGCGGAGACGCTGAGCGAGGCATAGCGCACGGTGCCGGACAGCTCGGCGAGCGCCACCTCGTAGGCTGGCGCCGGATGCCGCGGCAGCAGGCGAAGCGCGCCTTTGACGAGCCAAGGCGTCGCGGCGACAGTCGCAAGCAAGAGCAATGCGATCGACACATATCCGGGCAGCGGCAATCCCGCGATCGGCGGCACGAACAAGACGGCGATCGAGAGCGCGAGCGAGAGTGCGACTGCCCAGGGATGAACGCGCAGCACGCCGCTCGTGACGTCGCTCGCTTTCAGTGCCGTTGCGGTCGGCACGCGCGCCGCCTCGATCGCGGGACGCGCCGCTCCGACGAGCGCGACGCCGAAGCCGAGCGTGAAGAACGCGAACACCTCACCGCTGCGAATCGCGACCTGGGTCGACTCGGTCGTGAAATAGCCCGCGCCGATGCTGCCGCTCTATGCATCCACGCCTAAGCGTGCGAGCCACGTGCCGAGCATGATGCCGAGTGCCGAACCGCATAGACCGGTGAGCGCGCTTCCGGCGAGCACGAATCCGAGCTGCTGACGGCGAGTGACGCCGAGCGCATGAAGCACCGCAAATTCGCGCCGCCGCCGCAGCACGGCGAGCGCCTGCGTCGAGTACACGAAGAAGCCGCCGGTGAACAGCGCGACGAGCGCGAGTGCGGTGAGATTCGCGCGATACGAACGCGAAAGACGCAGCGCCTCGTCCGTCGCTTCGCCCGGCGTCGTGATCCGAATCCGATTCGGCGCCAGCGATGCCAGCTCGCGACGCACATCGAGCGCCGAGGCGCCGCTCGCAAGCCGCACATCGACGCTCGAGAGTCGGCCCAAGCGCCCGAACGCCCACTGCGCCGTCGCGATGTCGAGCATGGCGATCGACTCGCGAAAGGCTTCGGCCGGCAACACACCGCCGACCTCGAACGCGATGACGTCCAAGCCGACCTGGACCCGAAGCGCGTCGCCCTCGCGGAGCTCCAGCGTCTGCGCCGCCGCCGCGCTCACCAGTATCGTCCTCGGGTCGAACAACGTGCGAGTCGTGCGATCGGCATCGGCAACGCTCGCAAAGGCGGGCTGCAACGCTCGATAGCGGAAGGCATCGACACCCACGAATGCGAGCGTGCCGCGACGATCGGCAAGGTTCGCTTCCACTCGAAGCTGCGGGCTTGCGATCGACACGCCAGGCTTGCGCGCAATCAGCGGGTACAGCTCCTCCTCGAAATCCTCGTTCGTCGCGACGACGGCCAAATCGGCGAGCCCGTATAGGCTGCGCGCGGCGAGCGAGATTTCATCCGCCGCCGCGCGATTGATGAGGTAGATCGAGAGTCCGAGGGCGAGGCCGAGCGCGATCGCGATGACGGCAAGCAACGTGCGCCCGAGTTGGTGACGCATCGGCCCGACGACGCCCGCTTCCAGGAGCACGCCGGATCCGTAGCTCATGCGTGAACGGGCTCCTCGCGCTCGCTCAGCGCGCCGCTGCCATCGAGCACGTAGATGCGATCCGCAGTGCGCGCCGCAGCGAGCGAATGCGTCACGAGAATTCCGGCCGCGCTATCGCGCTTCAATTGCGCGCGAAGCAGCGCCAACACCTCGCGCGCGGAATCCGCATCCAAGTTGCCGGTCGGCTCGTCCGCGAGCACGAGCGAGGGTCGGTGCACGAGCGCCCGCGCAACGGCGACACGCTGCATCTCGCCGCCCGAAAGCTCGCTCGGTGCACTGTGTGCGCGTGAACCGAGCTCGACCGATTCGAGCATGCGTTCGACGCGTGCCATTGCGGCCGCGCCGCGCACGCCGTTGAGCGCAAGCGGCAAGGCGACGTTGCGAGCGACGCTGAGATGCGGGAGCAAGTGAAAGGCTTGAAACACAAATCCCATGCGCGCGCGCCGCAAGCGCGTGCGTTCGGCATCGCCGAGCTGAGCGAGATCCTGACCGTCGAAGACGATGCGGCCATGATCCGGCGCATCCAGCCCCGCGATCAAATTGAGCAGCGTCGACTTGCCGCTCCCGGAGTCGCCCATGATCGCGACGTACTCGCCCGAGCGAAGCACGAGCGAAACGCCGTTCAGGACGCGGCGCGCCGGCGCGACGCCGTAAGCCTTCGCAACGCGATCGATCTGGAGGAGCGGCACCGCGTCGCCGCGGCGCGAGTCGTCAGATGGAACGGACGCGGATGACGCAACCACAATGTCTTTCACGCTCCATTGCGAAAGCGCGCTGCGCGATGCACGCGCAGGTCAAAAACCGATCGTGACCCCGAGCGATGCGGCGTACTGGAGAAACGTGTCGGACTTCGCGCGAATGCGGAACGCGCCGCCCGTCGCGTCGGACACGCAAAAGAGATCGCCGTCGGAATCGAGCACGGTGATGAACGCGCGAGCGTCGAAGCGCACACCGAAACGATCCGTGATCGGAAAGCGCAGCCCGCCGCCGACCGAGAACGCGAACTCGGTTTCGTTGTCGAGACCGGGCTCATCGGGGCTGAAGCGAGCGGCGCCGACCGTCATCCCGAAATAAGGAATGACATGGCGCGCGTCCGGATGACTGACCGTACCGCCGATTTGGAGATACTGCACTTGCATGTCGAACGGCGTGGCGCCCTCCACGATCGTGTCGAGGTTGGCATAGAACAGCTCGTAATGCCGCCAGTGCTCGGCGGCGATGTCGACGAACATTCCCCAGCTCGAGTCGTCGTCCAGATCGCGATCGGTACCGTCGCTCGGGTCCTCGAACTCGCCGCCGAAAACATAGCCGGCAAAGGGCGTCAGCTCGACTCGGTTGTACTGCCGTTCCGGCTCCGCCGCGAACGCAGGCGCCGTCAACGCGGTCATACCGAACAGACCGAGGCATGAAATCAGCGCGGCGCGCAGATGGCACGCCGCGCCTCGCGGCGCGAATCCGAGCTTGCGAGGCTTCATCCTTTCCCATCCGAGTGTACGCATTCGGCGACTCCTGACTTCGCTGCGCGAGCCCGACTCGCGCCTCTAGTGGATGCGCTACGTTAACATGTCCCCATGCATTGCATGAGCCCACCGCTCTTCCCATGCTCGCATCGCTGAAAGTCTCCGGCGCGCTCGTCGCGATCGTATTCGCGGCGATCACCTTCGGGTTGTGGGCGTGGATCAATCGACCCGCCGACGACCCCGGATGGCCCGAACGCGGCCTCCAAGGCGTCACGTTCTCCCCGTTTCGTGAAGGCCAAGATCCCGCTCATAACACCTTCCCGACGATCGCAGAGCTCGAATCGGATCTGCGGCTCCTCTCCGCCGCGTCGATAGCGGCGGTGCGTACCTACTCGACGCTGCACACGCTCGCTCACATTCCGAGGCTCGCCGGCGAGCACCAGATCAAGGTCACGTTAGGCGCTTGGTTGGGCGAGGACCCCAAGACGAACGATGCCGAGATCGCGAACGCGATCGAGCTCGCCGCGACTCAGCCGAGCGTCATCCGTCTCATCGTCGGCAACGAAACGCTGCTGCGCGGCGACTTGGACGTTCGCACCTTGATCGCGTATCTCGAGCGCGTGCGAAGCGAAGTGCGCCAGCCCGTCAGCACCGCGGAGCCGTGGCACGTCTGGCTCGATCACCCCGAGCTTGCCGAGCACGTCGATTATCTCGCGGTTCACATCCTGCCCTATTGGGAAGGCATCTCGCTGGACCGCGCCATGACGTACATCGTCGAGCGCATGCAGGAGCTCCAAAGCGCGTTTCCCGGCAAGCACATCGTCATCGCGGAAGTCGGTTGGCCGTCCGACGGGCGGATGCGCGAGGCCGCGGTCGCCTCGACGAGCAATCAATCGTTGTTCCTGCGGCGCTTCCTGCGGCTCGCACGCCAGGAAGGCTACCTCTACTACATCGTCGAAGCGTTCGATCAACCCTGGAAGGTGCGCACCGAGGGCACGGCGGGTGCATATTGGGGGCTCTACGACGTCAAACGCGAGCCGAAGTTCACGTTCGTCGAGCCGATCGTGCGCGTACCGGGGTGGCGCACGCTCGCCGCGATCTCGGTTTCGATCGCAGCGCTCCTGCTCGGCCTGTTCTTCGTTCACAGCAAGACCTTGAGCACGCGCGGGCGCAGTCTTCTCGCCGTCGTCGTGTACTCCGCGGCAACCGCGCTCGTGCTCGTCATCTACGACTACTCGCAGAAATATCTGACGATCGCGAGCGCGCTCATCGGACTCGCCTTGATTCTCGGCATGCTGTTCGTGATCGCGGTCGTGCTCGCCGAAGCGCACGAATGGGCGGAAGCGCACTTCGCGACTTCGCGCCGCCGTGCCTTCGCCCGCGGGTCGCACGGCGAGCTCGCACCCAAAGTGTCGATTCATGTCCCGGCACACGACGAACCGCCCGCGATGCTGATCGAGACGCTGAACGCGCTCGCGCGCCTCGAGTATCCCGACTTCGAAGTAATCGTGATCGACAACAACACGGCGGATGAGGCGAAGTGGCGGCCCGTCGAAGCGCACTGCGCGCATCTCGGACCGCGCTTTCGCTTCTTCCACGTGAGCCCGCTTGCGGGATTCAAGGCGGGCGCGCTCAACTTCGCGTTACAGCAGACGGCTGCGGATGCGCAAATCATCGCCGTCATCGACAGCGACTATAAAGTCGAGCCGCACTGGCTGAAGGACCTCGTCCCTGCATTCGGTCATGAAGGCACCGCGATCGTGCAGGCGCCGCAGGACTATCGGGACGCGAACGAAAGTCTCTTCAAGGCGATGTGCTACGCCGAGTACCGCGGCTTCTTCCAGATCGGCATGGTCACGCGCAACGAGCGCAACGCGATCATTCAACACGGCACGATGACGCTCGTGCGTCGGGAAGCGCTCGAGAAAGTCGGCGGGTGGGCGGAATGGTGCATCACAGAAGATGCGGAGCTCGGCTTGCGGATGTTCGAGCACGGCTACGAAGCGCAATATATCCCCGAGAGCTACGGGCGCGGGCTCATTCCGGAAACATTCCTGGACTATAAGAAGCAGCGCTTTCGCTGGGCGTTCGGAGCGATGCAGATGCTGCGCGCGCACGCTCGTGCGCTGCTCTCGCCGTCCGACACGCGCCTGACGCGGGGCCAGCGGTATCACTTCATCGCCGGCTGGCTCCCTTGGATCGCCGACGGCTTGAACCTCCTCTTCAACTTCGGCGCGATCGCTTGGTCGGTCGCAATGCTCGTCGCGCCCCATCGCATCGAGCCGCCGCTCGTCATGTTCTCGCTCTTCCCCGTCGCGATGTTCACGTTCCGACTCGTCAAGCTCGCGCACCTGTACGTTTCGCGAGTGGGTGCAAACATCCGCGAGACCTTCGCTGCAGCGGTTGCCGGTCTCGCGCTGGCGCATACGATCGGCACGGCAGTACTGAAGTCGCTGTTCGTCCGAAGCCAGCCGTTTCTGCGCACGCCCAAGGACAAGGCACAGCGCACGCTCGGCGGTATCGTGGGTGCGGCACGCCAAGAGTCGATCATGCTGGTCGCGCTGCTCACGTGCGCCTACGGGCTCACCTATTCGCTTCCGTTCGGCCCGGGGCGCTCGCTCGGCATTCCCGAGGAGCTGCGCGCACCCGATCTATCGCTCTGGGTGGCAGTGCTCTTGATTCAATCGTTGCCGTATGCGGCAGCGGTGCTGGTCTCGAGCATCGGCGCCTCGTCGCTCTCGGCCCGCTGGTTGGGACGGGACGCATCGAGTCTTCGCTTGGCCGCACAGGACGTCGGCAAGACCGATGCGCGCCGCTGACGCCGCAGCGAGCTGCCGCCGTACGAGCTCTCGCACTGCACCAAAGGGCAATTGTCGATTCGATAGCCCGGACGTACGATGGATTCGCTGACGCATCGGGATTAGAACCGATCCGCGGGCAACGGACTGCCGGGGTATAGTGAACGGCAGGACCGAGTGGGGCTCACGGTTATGAAAATCCTCATCGTCGATGACCATCCGTTGTTCCGCGCGGGCTTCCATGCAGTGCTCGAACAAAGCGCGCTCGAAGCCGGTGTTCTGAGTGTGTCGTCCGTGACCGAGGCGCTGCAAGCCATGCAGCGCGACGCCGACATCGGCCTCGTCCTCCTGGACATTCATTTGAAGGGCGACGACGGCTTTCACGCATTGAAGCTGATCGGCTCGCGCTTCCCAACGACCGCTTGCATCATGATCTCGGGCGACGAAGGCGACGGTGTCGCCGCGCGCGCCGTTGCGGCGGGCGCATCGGGATTCATTCCGAAATCGTTCACGGCCGACGAAATGATCGCCGCAATCCAGAAGGTGCTCGCGGGCGAGGTGTTCGTGCCCGCGAAGACGAGCACCGCGATCACGCCGGAGTCGACGGGGTTGACGCTGCGACAGCTCGAAGTCATCAGCATGCTGGGCCGCGGATTCTCGAACAAGGAGATTGCACGCGCACTCGATGTCGCAGAGCGCACGGTGAAGGCACACGTCAGTGCCGTGTTCGAGGCCCTCAATGTCCGCAATCGCACGCAAGCCGTTCTCGTCGCGCAACGTCGCGGATTCCTTCCGAGCACCCCCGTCTACGCCGCCAACGCGCGGTGAGATGGATGCCGCTCTCGCGCGACGCGTCGAGCAGCAACGCGTCGCGCTCCTGTATGACAACACACTAGCGGCTTCGGGCTCCGCGATCCTGATGGCGGCGCTCGTCGCCGTCATCGCGTGGCCATATACGACGCCCCTCAACATCGCCGCATGGGGTACGGCCGTATTCGTCGTGCAAGCGGCGGTACAGTGGCTCGCGTTCTCGTTCTCGCGAGCCTCGAACAAGGAGCCGTCGCCCCGCGCATGGGGCTGGCGTTTGGCGATCGTCGCTGCGATCGCAAGCATCGTGTGGAGCTCGGCCGTATTCGTGCTCGTGGGGCCCGAACAGCCGCTCGCGCTTGCGCTCATTGCCGCGTGTCTTGCCGGACGCGCGACGATCAGCGTGCTCACGCACGCGCATTTCCCGCCCGCGCTCTATGCCTTCGCGACCCCGATCTTCGGCCTGCTCGCGCTTCGTTACATCACGCTCGGGGGCGCGGCGAACGCCGCGCTCGGAGTCATGTGGATCGCGGTGCTCGGCTATGTCCTCTTGTTCGTCGATCGACATGCCCGTGCGATCGTCACGCAGATTCGGCTGCGCTACGAAAACGAGCAGCTCGTGCACGAGCTGCAGCAGCAAAATTCGATTGCCGAAACGGCGCGCATCAAGGCGGAGGAAGCGAGCCGGTCCAAGTCGCGCTTCTTCGCCGCCGCGAACCACGATCTGCGCCAGCCGCTTCATTCGCTCGGTTTGTTCGCCGCGGCACTGCGCAACGGCTCGATCGACGAGGCCGGCCGCAAGCACATCGACCAGATCCTGCAATGCATCGAATCGCTCGAGCAGCTGTTCGACAACCTGCTCGACATCTCGAAGCTCGATGCCGGTCAAGTGGAAGCCAGGCGCGAGCTCGTCTCGGTCAACACGCTCTTCGATCGGCTGCGAAGCGCCTTCGCAGAATCCGCGCAAGATAAGGGCCTCACGTTTCGGCTGCGGCGGTCCAAGGTCATGCTGGCTTCCGACGAGACGCTGCTTTATCGCGTGTTATCCAACCTCGTCGCCAATGCGCTGCGCTACACCGAGGAGAGCGGCGTGTTGGTCGCCTGTCGCAAACGCGGGAGTCACGTGAGCATCGAAGTATGGGATACGGGCATCGGCATTCCGGCCGAGCAGCACGAGCGCATCTTCGAAGAGTTCTATCAGCTCAACAATCCCTCGCGCGACCGCACCCGCGGTTTGGGGTTAGGACTCGCGACCGTAAAGCGCATCGTCCAACTGCTCGATTACCCGCTGCAGGTCCGTTCGATTCCCGGCAGAGGCTCGCGTTTCTCGATCCAAGTCCCGCTCTCCGCGCCGACGAGAGTGCAGACTATTTCCGCGACGATCGAACA
>JAAYXG010000386.1 GCA_012516015.1 Lysobacteraceae bacterium
TCGCCACATCAAAGCGCCCGGCTTCTTCGCGAGTCTCCGCGTCTCTGCGAGAGCTTTTTGTCCTGTTCTTGCTCTTACGTTGGCGAGCGTTATTCACCGCCGGAAGGCGAGGGTCGCGACGCCCGCGATGGCGAGCATCACGCCCGGCCACGCGGGGTCGGCGTTGAGCGCGAGCCAAAGGATGCCACTCATCGCGCCGATCGAGCCTACGATCGTGAGGTCACGGCGCCGACCCGTGTTGCGTAGCTCATTGCGAATCACGTCCAGATTCGTCGCCTCGACTTGCAGTCGTAGGCGCCCATCCGAGGCGCGCTGTACGGCGTTTTCGAACAGCGGCGGCACCTGAGCAAGCGCCTGCACGAAATCCGGCAGCTGCGCACGCACCTCGCGCCACACATTGCGCGGCTTCCAGCGCTCGTGCGCCCACTGGCGCAGCAGCGGCTGTGCGGTCTTCCACAGATCGAGCTCCGGATAGAGCTGGCGGCCGACCCCTTCGATCTGCAGCAGCGTTTTCTGGATCAGCATGAGCTGAGGTTGCATCTGCGCGTCGAATCGTTGCGCGGCCTCGAACAGGCTGATCAGCACCTGGCCGAAGGAAATTTCTTTGAGCGGTTTGTTCGCGATCGGCTCGCACACCGTCCGCACGGCGGATTCGAGCTCGTCGACGCGCACGTGCGCCGGGATCCAGCCGGCATCCAAGTGCAACTGCGCGATGCGGCGGTAATCGTGATCGAAGAACGCGGAGAAGTTCGCGGCCAGATAGTGTTGATCGCGCGGCTCGAGCGAGCCCACGATGCCGAAATCGACCGCCGCATAACGTGGATGCTCCGGATCATCGAGCAGCACGAAGATGTTTCCTGGGTGCATGTCCGCGTGGAAGAAATTGTGGCGGAACGCTTGCGTGAAGAAGATCTCGACGCCATTCTCCGCAAGCCGTTTGATGTTCGCGCCCCGGCGCTTGAGCTCCTCCACATTGTTGATGAGCACGCCGCGTACGCGCTCCATTACCATCACATTCTTGCGGCAGTAATCCCAATAGACTTCCGGCACATACAGCTGCATCGATCCTGCGAAGTTGCGGCGAATCTGCGAAGCATTTGCCGCCTCGCGCATGAGGTCGAGCTCATCGAGGATCGTCTTCTCGTACTCACGCACGACCTCGACCGGCCGCAGCCGATGGGCGTCGGGCCAATAGCGGTTCGCCAAGTGGGCGAGCGTGTAGAGCACTTCCAAGTCGCGTTCGATGAGCGCGCGAATGCCCGGTCGGACGACTTTGACGACGACTTCCTTGCCGTACTTCAGCTGTGCGGCATGCACCTGCGCGATCGTCGCCGCGGCGAGCGGAGTTTCCTCGAATCGCGTGAAGACTTCTTCGATCGGGGCTTCCTATGCGGCGGCCACGATCGCGCGCGCTTCGGTGCCCGGAAACGGAGGAACCCGATCCTGCAATTTTTCGAGCTCATCCGCGATGTCGCGCGGCAGGAGATCGCGCCGGGTCGAGAGCATCTGGCCGAACTTCATGAAAATCGGCCCAAGCTCTTCGAGTGCGAGCCGCAACCTTTCTCCGCGAGAGCCCGCGCGATCGCGATGGATCCAGGTGGCAGGCGAGAGATAGAACGCGAAGCGCAGCGGGCGAAACAAATGCGTCGCGAGGATGATCTCATCCAACCCGTACTTCACGAGCACGCGTTGGATCTGCAGTAGACGGGAGAGAACTCGGGGGCGCATGTGATTAGGCTAGTGCCGATTAGTGACTAGTGACTCGCGGGTCGTAAGGAGGTGCGCATCGCATCGGCCGGGGCGTGGATGCGGAATGAGTGACGTCTTTATCTTGCGAATCACGAATCACGAATCACGAGTCACTGGCCCTGCCGCGCTCGAGCTCAGCGATCCGCGCCTCCAGCCGCTCGACATCGTCGCGCAGCTTGTCTACATCGCTGATGAACTCATCCGTCTCAGCGCGGCTCGGCACGTCGCGACCCTCTTCCTGGAGGAACTCGGAAACGTTCTGCGCGAGCGTCTCGGCCGCCCGCTGTGCGAAGCCCAACATCGAGCGTGCGGCCGTGCCGACCTGATGAGCCGCCACGTCGCCGATCACGCGGGACAGCTCTTCTTCGAGGTCCGGCCGTGCATGTTTGATGAGCTCGCTGAAGGTTTGTGCGACCTCCGCGTCGCCTTCGATGTGAACCGAGCCGCCTCGAACGGCTGCTTCCGGCTGCGGACCGGCGAGCCGCATGAACGCAAGCGGCGTGCCGCTGAGCGTTGCGCTCGGCGTACCATCGTACGAAGTGGACAGCTCCATTCGCTCGCCGACCGACTTGCAGTAGATTTTCAGCGGCAGTCCATCGACGTGCAGCGCGAGCACTTTCGTGTCGAGTCGGCGGCACAGCGCACGCGCCGCAGCCGACGCTGCGATGTTGCGATTCAAGAGCGCTTCGAACGGCGTCAAGAAGAGGGGCGAACGGCGAACAGGTTCATTCATAACCGGTAGCCTCGATGCAGCGCGACGATGCCGCCGGTGAGATTGTGATAGCGGCAGTGCTCCAAACCCGCATCCTGCATCATCCCTAATAATTCGTCCTGTTTCGGGAATCGGCGAATGGATTCCGCGAGATATCGATAGCTGGCTTCGTCCTTCGCGACGACCTTGCCCAACCATGGGAGAACCGAGAACGAGTATGCATCGTAGATGGGTTTCAAGCCGGGAAGCACCGGGTGCGAGAACTCCAGCACGAGCAGTTGCCCGCCGGGTTTCAATACCCGAGTCATCGAGCGCAAGGCGGCAGCCTTGTCGGTGACGTTCCGCAAACCGAATCCGATCGTCACGCAATCGAACGAAGCGTCCGGAAACGGTAGCCGTTCGGCATTGGCGATCGCAAAGCGCACGTTGGCAACGTAGCCGCGATCGATCATTGCATCGCGACCGCGACTGAGCATGGCGTGATTGATGTCGGTGAGTAGCACCGTACCCGTCGGACCGACTTGTGCGGCCATGCCGGCAGCGAGATCGCCCGTGCCGCCCGCTACATCGAGCGCGCGCTGACCAGGGCGAAGTCCGGACTGGGCGAGCGTGAAGCGCTTCCATAACCGGTGCGCTCCGCCCGACATCAGATCGTTCATCAAGTCGTAATTCGATGCGACCGATTCGAACACCGCGCGCACGCGCCGCGCCTTCTCGCCGACCGGTACCTGCTCGTAGCCGAAGTCGGTGGTGTCCTGCGTGCGGGGCTGTGGCTCGTCTCGGCTCATGTCGGCATTCTAGCCAAAGTCAGGGAGCATCGGGTGGCGAGCGAGAAGAAGCGATCATCCGACCCGGATCGGCCGCTCTTACCGATCATTTACCCGTCGGATACGGGATCCCGAGCTCGCTCAGCCTATCCAGGTAGTTCTTCCACTTCTGTTCCCGGTCGCGGCCGAGCTCGTATAGGTAGCTCCAGGTGTAAAGGCCCGTGTCATGGCCGTCGTCGAAGACGAGTCGAACGGCATAGTTGCCGACCGGCTCGATCTTCTTTACGGCCACGTTGTGCTTGCCTATCTGCAGCGTTTCTTGCCCAGGACCGTGGCCGCGCACCTCGGCCGAAGGCGAATAGACGCGCAGATATTCGAACGGCAGATCGAATTGCGCGCCATCGGAGAACGTCACTGCGAGCACGCGCGAGCGGGTGCGCAGCGTGAGTGCGGTCGGGTGAGGGTTCACAAGATGTATCTCGTCAGATCCTCGTCCTTGACGAGCTCGCCCAAGTGCCGATCGACGTATTCGGCATCGATCGTAACGCGCACGCCCGCGCGGTCTGCCGCTTCGTACGAGATCGCCTCGAGCAAGCGCTCGAGGACCGTATGCAACCGGCGTGCGCCGATGTTCTCGGTGCGTTCGTTGACTTGAAACGAGACTTCGGCAATGCGGCGCACACCGCTCTCTGCGAACTCGAGCTCGACGCCCTCGGTGGCGAGGAGCGCCTTGTACTGAGTGCAGAGCGATGCATCGGGCTCCGTCAGGATGCGAATGAAGTCATCGACCTTGAGCGCGTCGAGCTCGACGCGAATCGGAAAGCGCCCCTGTAGCTCGGGAATGAGATCCGAGGGCTTCGACATGTGGAAGGCGCCGGAGGCGATGAAGAGAATGTGGTCGGTCTTCACGACGCCGTGCTTCGTGCTCACGGTGCTGCCCTCGACGAGCGGCAGAAGATCGCGTTGCACGCCCTCGCGCGAGACGTCCGCGCCTTGCGTTTCTTGTCGCCGGGCGATCTTGTCGATCTCGTCGAGGAACACGATCCCGTTCTGTTCCGCATTCTCGAGCGCACGCAGCTTCAGCTCTTCCTCGTTGATCATCTTGGCTGCTTCCTCATCGGTGAGCAGCTTGAACGCCTCGCGGACTTTCACCTTGCGCGTGCGCGTTCGTGCGCCGCCGAGATTCGAGAACATGCTCTGCAACTGCTGCGTCAGCTCTTCCATGCCGGCCGGCGCCATGATCTCGACGCCGACGGGCAGCACACGCACTTCGATCTCGATCTCGCGGTCATCGAGCTGCCCCTCGCGCAGCATTTTCCGGAATTTCTGCCGCGTCTCGTTGTCGCGAGCGGAAGACTCGGGCTCGCTGCCGAATCCGATCGACTTCGGCCGCGGCAACAGCGCATCGAGTACACGTTCCTCGGCGGCATCCATCGCACGATGACGGACCTTTTCCATCTCCTCTTCGCGCGTCATCTTGACGGCGACATCCGTGAGATCCTTGATGATGGAATCGACCTCGCGACCCACGTAGCCGACTTCCGTGAACTTCGTCGCCTCGACCTTGATGAAGGGTGCGCGCGCGAGACGCGCAAGGCGCCGCGCGATCTCGGTCTTGCCGACGCCCGTCGGGCCGATCATGAGGATGTTCTTGGGCGTGATCTCCGCGCGGAGATCTTCTGGTACTTGCATGCGGCGCCAGCGATTGCGCAGAGCGATCGCGACCGCACGCTTGGCGGCATTCTGCCCAACGATGTGTTTGTCGAGCTCCTGAACGATTTCGCGGGGAGTCATTGATGACATAGGACTGGTGCTGGTGCTGGTGCTACTGGGCTCTGGTCGCTGGGCTCTGACCAGAGCGGAAGAGGATGGAAGAGAACATCATCGATAGGAAGTCCGAGGTTTACATTCTGGCCAGAGCCCAGCGACCAGAGCCAGAGCCCGGCATCCTAGGAGCGGAGCTCCTCGATCGTGATATTCCGATTCGTGTAGATGCAGATGTCCGCGGCGATGTTGAGCGCCTTCTCGACGATCGCCTTGGCATCGAGATCGGTGTTCTGCAGGAGCGCGCGTGCCGCGGCCTGCGCGTACGCTCCGCCGGAACCGATGGCCATGATGTCGTCTTCCGGCTCGATCACATCTCCGTTGCCTGAGACGATGAACGAGCTCTTTGCGTCTGCGACGCACAAGAGCGCCTCCAAGCGACGCAGACTTCGATCGGTGCGCCAATCTTTCGCGAGCTCGATCGCAGCGCGCGTCAAGTTACCGAATTGCTGCA
>JAAYXG010000387.1 GCA_012516015.1 Lysobacteraceae bacterium
AAGGCGATGGAGCAGCTTCCGGAAGACTTGCGAACGGCGATCGTTCTGCGCGAGCTCGAGGGGTTGTCTTACGAGGAGATCGCGGAGGCCATGGATTGTCCGGTCGGAACGGTCCGCTCCCGGATTTTTCGTGCCCGCGAGGCGATTGACAAGAAGCTGAAGCCCCTGCTGGATGAGTAGGATTGAACTTAGGATCTAATTGCAGACAATGTCGCTTGACGGTAAGGAACCCATGACCGATTCGATCAAAGAACAGCTTTCAGCATGCTTGGACGGCGAATTGCCGGATCGAGAGCTCGCATTGTTGCTGAAGCGAATCGGCCAGGATCCCGAATTGCGTGCCGCAATGACCCGCTACGGCATGATTTCGGAGACGATCCGTACCGGAAAGGCCCCGACTACCTCGGCGGATTTCGCCGCGCGGGTCAAGGCGCGAGTCGCGGCCGAGCCGAGGACCGACGCGCCAAGTATCTCTCCCGTTCTGTTGCGGCGACTGCGCCCGGCGGCGGGGCTCGCTGTCGCCGCGAGCGTCGCGGCGCTCGCGTTCTTCTCCGTCCAGCGCGCGGGAATCTTCCCCGTGGATGAAGTCGTGACCACCGCCGCGGAACACGCTGTTCGGATTCCCGAGATCCAAGAACCGCCCGATCGATATGTCGTGCCGATGAATACCTCGAATTCGAGCGTATTCATCCCGGCAACGCGACTGACCAACTACGTCGTGGCGCATAGTGAGTACTCGTCGCCGCTCGGCCGTCGCAGCGTCTTGAGCGGGGTTCTCGCTGAAGGCGAAGCACAGCTGCTCAACGACGAAGTGCCCGAAGAGGGTGCGGCCGCAGCTCAGGGCGCGCAACGCTGATGCCAATCGCCAGATGCTCTCTCGGTCTGTTGCTGCTGTCCCTGGCAGCGCTCGTACACGCCGGCGATCGGGAGGCTAGGCAGTGGTTGGAGCGGATGTCGGAGTCGCTCGCAACCCGCAACTACGAAGCTCGCTTCTTCAGGGTCCGTGACGAGCGATCCGATGCATGGCGCATTATCCACCGCGTGGAGAGAGGCAAGGCGACCGAGCGCCTCGTCTCGCTCGATGGCAGCGGCAGAGAGTACATCCGCAACGAATCCGAAGTGATCTGCTATTTGCCCGACCAGCGCACCGTGCTCGTCGAGAAGCGCGCCGAAGAGAGCACGCTACTCAGCACCGTGCCGGTATACAGCGAGCGACTGGAGGCGAATTACAGCATCGAGCGGGGCGGCGCGACCAAGACGCTCGGGCGCAAGACACAGCTCATTCTGGTCAAGCCGCGCGACCAGTTCCGCTATGGCTATCGATTGTGGCTCGACCAAGAGACGGCGATGCCGCTCAAGTCCCAACTCTGCGATCGCAACGGAAACGTGATCGAGCAGCTTTTGTTTGCGGAGCTCCATTTCCGGGACCGTATTTCCGCGGACATGCTGAAGCCCGCCGTCTCGGCCGACGGCTTCAAGTGGCTCTACCAGGATGCGCAACAGCCCCGTGTCAGAAGTGCCAGTCTAGAGTGGGTGATTCGGCCGCCCGCAGGCTTCCGTCTGACGACTTGGCGCATTCAGGCGATCGCGGGCTCGAGTGCGCCCGTGCAGCACCTCGTGTATTCCGATGGGCTCGCTTCCGTCTCGGTGTTCATCGAGCCGCGAGACCCGCAAACGGAAGCCATTCGAGGCTTGGCCAAGGTCGGCGCCGCCTTCGCGTATTCGCGCGATCTGGACGGGCATCAAGTCACGGCGGTGGGCGAGGTGCCGGCGGCGACGGTGCAAGCGATCGCGGCCGGTGTCACGAAAGAAAGCGATGCCGCTGCCTCAGCACTGACCTCCGAACCCGTCGCGCCTCCGCGTCGATAAGGCTTCTTCCGATACATCGACCTCATGACGCAGTGGACCGTCCTGACGCGTCACGACTGTACGTTGTGCGAGCAGTTCATGGAGGATCTGACTCGAGTGCTGGGCGCCGATGAAGCGGCGCGCGTTCGGGTCGTGGACGTCGATTCGGATCCCGAGCTTCGCCGCAAGTACGGCATCCGCATCCCAGTCCTGCTCGCAGATGGCGATTTCGTCTGTCAGTATCGGGTGGACCAAGACCGCCTGATGCCCTACGTTC
>JAAYXG010000003.1 GCA_012516015.1 Lysobacteraceae bacterium
CGCAACGCTTGCACGTCCTGCTCATCCGCGGGAGTGCCTTCGCCCGGATGCTGCTGAGACGGATTCTGCTGCCCTTCCGCCGGTACTTCCTGCTCGTTCGACATGGTCATATTTGGGGTAGCTCCACTATCAAATGGCAATAGTCGGCCGCGACCGGCGGCCGGCTGATTTTCGGGGGACGTGTGGGCTAGGGGCGCGAATTCAAGGCGGCGCCGAGGAGCTTCGCCGTAATGTCCACGATCGGAATGACCCGCTCGTAGGCCATACGGGTCGGACCGATGACGCCCAGTACGCCGACGACCTCCTTGTCCACGGTGTACGGGGCCGTGACGACGCTGCAGTCATCGAGAATCGTGTAGCCCGATTCTTGGCCGATGAAGATTTGCACGCCTTCGGCCTTCAGGCTCTGATCGAGCAAATGAAGGATGTCGCGTTGCTGCGTGAACGCCTCGAATAGCCGCCGGAGCTTCTCGACGTTCGAAAGCTCGGCAAAGCCCATCAGGTTCGTCTCGCCGGCGATCACGTATTCCATTCGCTCGGAGCCTGCAGCCGGCGTAACGGCTTGCTGCGCAAGACGAATCGCATCCATCATCATCTGATTGAGATGCTCCCGCGTCTCTTTGAGCTGATTGAGCAGGTGCTCGCGAACGGCGCTCAGCTCCTTACCCGCGAACTGCTGATTGAGGTAGTTGGACGCTCGGCGGAGCTCATCCGCGCTGTAGTAGCGATCGAGCTGGAGAATGCGGTTCTGGACCTCCCGTCCGTTCATGACGAGCACGACGAGAATCCGATTGTCCGAAAGCGGAACGAACTCGATCTGGCTGAGCGCGGCATGGCTCTGCCGCGGCAAGGTGACGAGCCCGGCCAAGCGCGTCACGTTGGACAGCAACTGCGATGCCGCCGCCACGAGCGCTTTCGGATCGTCGGCGTGCTCGTCCAGCCGCGTCTGGATTGCGGCAACCTTCTCGTCCTCGAGCGGCTGAAACTTGAGCAGCGTATCGACGAAGAAGCGATAACCCTTATCCGTCGGCACCCGTCCCGCCGAGGTGTGCGGGGAAGCGACGAAGCCGAGCTCCTCCAGATCCGCCATGACATTGCGAATCGTCGCCGCGCTCAGCTTCAGGTTGAGATCGCGCGACAGCGTGCGCGACCCAACCGGTTGGCCATCGCGGATGTAGTGCTCGACGAGAAGCTTCAGCAACTGCTGTGCCCGCTCGCTCAAGCCTTCTTCAGTCGCATCGATAGAGTTTGCAACCACTGTCTGCTTCTCTCACTCGCGAACCGACCTTTCGAGTATGCTCAAACCCATGTGGCTAAAGCGTTTTTCGGTCCTCTGCTGCCATTTCCGAAGCTAACATGGCGCGTGACGCTGTCAAGCAATCGTTAGACAGGCTCGGCCGTGGAACGTTGCGCCGCCCAAACCCGCCCGCTACCGTTCGACCCGCGTACACGGCCGCGGTTCGCTCCACGGGTCCGATATAAGGGCGCCCGAGCGCCTTCACAACATGCTAAAACCTCTCTATGTCATCGGCGGCAAACCTATTCGCACGTATCGCGCTCATCGGTAACGACCGCGACGCTCGCGTCGTCGATTCGTTGCGTGCGCTCGCAACCCATCTGAAGCTCCGGTCGCGCGAGGTGTGCGTCGATGCGGCGACGAGCATCGACTTCGACGTCGCCGTCGAGCGCACTCCGGAAACCGAGCTCGGTGGGCGCGTCGATCTCATCGTCGCCGTTGGCGGCGACGGCACGATGCTGCATGCCGCGCGACTAGCGTCTCCTCAAGGCGTGCCCGTCCTCGGCGTCAATCGCGGGCGACTCGGCTTTCTTGCCGACATCGGTCCGGCGGACGTTCGTCAACGATTGGACGAAGTGCTTCAAGGCGACTACGTGCGGGACCGTCGCGCGATGTTGCAGGCTCGCATCCTGAGTCCGAATCAGGCCGATCGCCATTGTCATGCGCTCAACGACGTCGTGCTGATGAAATGGCGCACGGGACGCATGTTGGACTTCGAGACTTGGATCGATGACCGCTACGTCAACACGCACGGAGGCGACGGTCTCGTCGTTGCGACGGCGACCGGCTCGACGGCGTACGCCCTTTCGTGTGGCGGCCCGATTCTCTACCCGGAGCTCGACGCGGTCGTGCTGGCACCGATCTGCCCTCATACGCTCTCGGACCGCCCGATCGTCGTGCGCAGCAGCTCGACGATCGAGATTCGGCTTCTCGAGCGCCCCGACACGCAGGCGCAAGTCACGTGCGACGGGGTCACGATCGGCGAGCTTGCTCCCGGCGATCGGCTCATCGTGACGCCGGCCGAGGAGCACGTGACGCTGCTGCACCCGAAAGATCACGATTACTATCGAATTCTGCGATCGAAACTTCGCTGGGGGCGCGGCGATCGGGTGACGGCGCCGCAGTCGTCTGACTGATGCTCACTCATATTCAGATTCGCGACTTCGCGATCATCGACGCGATCGAGCTCGAGCTCGATGCCGGTCTCACCGTGCTCACGGGCGAAACGGGCGCGGGCAAGTCGATCCTCGTCGATGCCTTGCTCCTTGCGACCGGCGGACGTGCCGGCGCGGAAGTCGTTCGACACCGCGCGGAGCGCGCAGAGGTGTCCGCCACTTTCTCTGTCGCCGACAACCCTGCAGCGCTCGAGTGGCTCGCCGAACAAGCCATCGAGCACGATGGAGAGTGCCTCCTGCGGCGCGTCGTCGGCGCCGATGGACGAAGCCGCGCCTATGTCAACGGACAGGCGATGCCCATCCAGGCTCTGCGGCAGTTGGGCGAGACCCTGGTCGACGTGCACGGCCAGATGGAATACCAATCGCTGGTGCGTCGGGCAGCACAGCGAGAGCTCCTCGACCGCGGCGGCGACTACCCCGAGCTGCTCGATCTCGCCAAACAACAGTGGTCCGCCCTCTCGAAGGCGCGCGCTGAGTACGAACGCGCACGTGCCTCGCGCTCGGATCGCGAAGCGCGCCTCGACCTCTTGCGCTATCACTTGAGCGAGCTGAGCGCGCTCGATCTCCATCCGGGAGAAATCGAGGACTTGAGCGCCGAACAACAGCGGCTCGCCCAACGCGGCCGCTTGGGCGCGGGCGCCCGGGAGATCGTGCAGCTCCTACGTGAAGCCGAGGACATGAACGCAGAGCACGCCATTGCGCGCGCGCTCGGCATCGCGCGCAATCTGCAGGAGCTCGACGCACGATACGGCGAGATCGCCCGCTTGATCGACGAGAGCCTCATTGCGCTTCGCGAGGGCGTGGAAGCCGTCGAACGGTACGAATCGGATTTGGATGCGGATCCCGCGCGCCAGGAGTGGGTGGAGCAGCGTCTCGCTGCGGCCGAAGCGATTGCGCGCAAGCACCGTGTCGAACCCGCGCGCCTCGTGGACCTACGGCGCGAACTCGAGGCCGAGCTCGAGGCGCTCGAAAGCCTCGAAGCATCCATCGAGGCGCATGAGAGAACATTTGCCAGCGCGCGGCAGAGCTTCACCGAAACGTGCGCAAAGCTTTCCGCGGCACGAAGGAAAGCAGCCAAGGCATTGTCGATGCGTATCTCGGCACTCATGCAGACCCTCGGGATGCCGGGCGGTGTGCTGCAGATCGACGTCCGTCAGCTCGATGCCGACGCAGCGGGACCGACGGGCGCGGATGAGATCGAGTTCCTGGTCAGCGCCAACCCAGGCCAACCTCCCAAACCGCTCTCCAAAGTCGCCTCCGGAGGCGAGCTCTCGCGGATCAGTCTCGCGATCCAAGTGGCGGCGGCCCAAGACGCGGCGTTGCCGTGCCTCGTGTTCGACGAGGTCGATGCCGGCGTAGGCGGTGCTGTCGCGGAGATCGTGGGCCGGCAGTTGCGGGCGCTCGGCGAATGCACGCAAGTGTTATGCGTGACCCACCTGCCTCAGGTCGCAAGTCAAGCGCATGCGCACGTTCGCGTCGCGAAGCTGAGCGACGGTAAAACGACGCGAACGATGCTGCACGCGCTCACGCCCGATGAGCGCATCGAAGAGATCGCCCGCATGCTCGGAGGGGTCGACATCACCTCGAAGGCGCGGGAACACGCAGCAGAAATGCTCAGCTCGCCTGGCAACGGCAAGAAGAAATCCCTTCGCAAGTCGCGAGCGTCTTGAGCGGCGCGCGAGCGCTAGGGCCGGCGACGTACCTGTTGCTCGCGCGAGGGGCAGTTCACCCGTTTGCAATGCCCGTACAGGATCATCGAGTGATCCTTGATCTCGAACTGCAGCTTACTTGCAACGGCCCGTTGACGATCCTCGATGCCGGCATCCATGAACTCCTCAACCTTGCCGCAATCGAGGCAGACGATGTGATCGTGGTGATCGCCTTCGTTCAGCTCGAAAACCGCGGTCGTGCCCTCGAAATGATGACGGCTGACGAGGCCGGCCGCCTCGAATTGCGTGAGAACTCTGTAGACGGTCGCGAGTCCAATGTCCTCGTTCAATTCGAGCAAGCGCTTGTAGATGTCCTCGGCACTCATGTGGCGCGGCGAGGCCGTTCCCAAGATCTCGAGGATCTTCAAGCGCGGCAACGTGACTTTGAGGCCTGCCTTGCGCAGCTCGTCAGTCTCAATCGGATTCGGATTCATAGCGGGCCACCCCCGTTGTGCCGACCCTCTGCCCAAGCAGCGGCTTTTCAGTATGATGCGCGGCCATTATCACGCACGTCAGCGGAGCTTGGCCACCTTTGGGGGGTCGGCGTCGACCCTACGCGGTTAATGCGAACTCTACGAGATAAAAAGATGACCCTTTCGCGCGCTCCTCGCCTTCTTCGCGGTTGCTTCGGAGCATTGCTGCTCAGCCTATTTGGCCTACTTGCGAGCGGTTGTGTCCATCGGATTCCGATTCAACAGGGTAATTTTCTGGAGGCGAAGGACGTCGATCGCGTCACGACCGGCATGACGCGCGTGCAGGTGCGAGCGTTGCTCGGCACGCCGATGATCGCCGATCCGTTCCACCAAGCGCGGTGGGACTACTATTACTACTTCGTCTCGAAGCGAGTGACGACACCCATCCGCCAACATTTCATCGTGCACTTCGACGAGGAGGACAAGGTCGTCCGCATCGAGCGCACTGGAGAAACCACCAACACGGATTCCGTGCCGTCGCCCGATGACGATCCTGGCCAGACTGCAAGCATTCGTTAGGTGCGGGTGCGTTTGCCGCGTCCTGCGGCCGCCGCACGCCTTCGACCTTCCTTCGGGTCGACGAGCAATGGACGCAGAATCTCGATTCGATCCCCCGCGCGCACGACCTGACTTCGGGTAACGGCCCTGCCGAAGATCGCGCAAGGCGCTTCC
>JAAYXG010000388.1 GCA_012516015.1 Lysobacteraceae bacterium
CGATCCGGACTCTGCAATGCCAGCCAGCCCGAGCGTGATTCCAATTCGGTTCGCGAGCGGCGCCAGCACCAGCCAACTCAGCTCGCCGTTCAGGACCGTACGGCGCGGATCGCCTTGCGAGCCGCTCGCGCGATCGAGCGCATGACTGATCGCTGCGTTGAGGCGACCGTCGAATGCCGAAAGCGCCAAGGTGTTGTTCCAAACCCAGCGCGCGCTCGTCTCGCCCGTCATGCGCTCGCGTACGCGCTCGCGTTGTGCACTGCTGGACCACGAGAGCGACTCGAACAGCCGGCCCGCGAGCTGCAGCCCGTAGAGGCGGCTGCGCGAGGCGACCGGGAAGTCGCCACGGTCGTCCATTCGGTTGTAGCCATACGTGAGCGACCAATTCCAAGTCTCGAGCGCCGAGCCGGCACTGACGCTCATCGAGCCGAGCTCGTTGTCCAACGCCGGTCCCATATAGTTTGCGGGCGTTTCGATGCGACCCAAGTCCGTCATGCTTGCGTTCACCGTGACGAACGGCGTTCCTAGCCAGCGATATCGCGCGTCATACGCAGCCGACGCGGCTTGATAGCTCAGCATTGCCTGATAGACATTCAATCGATCCGTGGTGTAAGCAGGCAAGTCGTCGACATTGTTCGTCTCGCGATAAAGATCCAAGCCGCCCGATACATTGCCCCAAGCGAATGTGGAGTAGCCGCGCGTCGAGGCGCGATCCGGCCGCAACGTCGGATTGGCCAAGCTGTGAAAGAACGTGCCGACGTGCTCGTACTCCACGCCGAATTCAAGTTGCTGCAGCGAGCCGAGCGCGTGTCGAGCGTCGATCGGAACGAATCCGAGCCTGAATGCTACGGCTTCATCGCTGTGCGCGGATCCGCCGAAGTCGACTCCGTCGAAGTCGTACTCGGTCTGCGCATACTCGGCCCCCAATCTCAATCGCTCGTCGAACCAGTCGCTGTCGACGGCGACGCCGACCCCTTCACCGGTCGCGTACAGCACATCGCCTTCCTGGCCGAATCCGATCGTGGTGCCCTCCCCGCTGAAATACGTCGATCGAATACCGAGTCCACCGAAACGCGTCTCGATTGGGCGCGCCCCGATCGATACGCCTGTGAGGCGTTGCGACGGCGATCCGACGCCTAAGATCGGACGCGAGCCGATCACCGGTGCCGTCTGCAGTGCCATGCCCTGTACGCCTAAACGACCGCTTGCGCTGCTGACTGCGAGGGTCGCGCCGCGGCTGCGGAAGTCTCGCGTCAACAAAGTGTCGTACTGCAAAGATTGATCGCCCACGCGAGCCGAAACGACGAATTCATCGTGCGTATAGCGCGCGCCGAGATCGTACTCGCCGATATCGACGCGCCGGCCTGTGGGCGCAACGAGCGCGTTGCGTTCGACGAAATAGTTGGCACGCAAGTGCGCGGAGATCCGTCCGCCTTCAGCCTCCATGCTGGTTTCGCCGGCGCCGGAGAGGCTCAGCGGATCGCCGAGCTCGTCGTAGCCGGAGTCGGCAATGCGCTGTGCCGCCGTGAGCTCGCTGTGCGCCCGCATCGACCAAGCTGCGGACGCGTGCTCGTCGGGCGATGAACCGACCTCGAACGACCATTCGCCGAGCACGACGGCATCGCCGTCCGGCTGCAATCGATATAGAACGAGCTCGTGCGCGCCCGGCTCGAGTGCCGTGACGGGTATATACGAGAGGCGATCGCCATCTACTTGCAGCATCGCTGTGACGTCGACACCGTCGACTTCCACCGCGAGCGGGCCCTCCGTGCTGTCGGCGATCACCATGAGCTCTTCACGTTGGTGATACGACTCTCCGGATATTGGCGGAGCAAGGTCGTACGCCGATGCGGTTCGCGCGAACATCGTCGCAGACAACCAGAGCGCCGCGCACAGCGCGACACGCACCGACCAGCGGCGCTGCAACTGCCTCGCGTGCACAGATCAGCGCTCGCCTCGATCGCGCGATTTTCTCGGAGGCGTCGGTTGCTCGTCAGCCTCGCCTGCGGCTTCGCGCGCTTTCTGCACGGCCGGGAGCAGTAGCGGTGTGCCGCGCTCGCCCTGCCCTCGAACACCTTGTGTTCCTTGCGACGCGGCAGGTGCTTGCGCAGGCGTCGCGCGCGGAGCCGCAGGCGTCGCCCGAGGCGCTCTCGGCGTCGAGGTTCTTTCTGGCGTCGACGCTCTTTCTGGCGTCGAGGTTCTCTCTGGCGTCGACGTTCTTTCGGGCCGGCTCGATCCGGCGCCTTCGCCGCACCCTCTGACGTTCACCTGAATGCGATAGACGTTGTTGCCTTCGTTCGACTCAGCGACATCCGCGCCATCGTCGAGCCTTGCGATGAGTATGTGCGTGCCGTTCGCGAGCCAGATCGAGCCGCTGGCATTCGCGCTCTGCCCCTTCGCGAGCGCCATTCCTTTTTGGGTGTGCAGTACGGTGTTCCCGGTACGCAGCACGCTATCGAACTTACCTGTCGCCTGCGTGCCCGCATTCGATACCGGATATTTCATTCGGAACGAGCATTGTCCGCTGCGCTGACGGCTCGCCGCGGTGGCAGCGACGTTCATCGTGCTGCCCCAGGCGCCGTACACGTTGCCCAACGTCAATCCACCCTGACTCAGTATGTCTGGCTTGCCCGTCGGAGTCGGCGACGTAGCAACCTGAACCGACAGCGGCTTGGTGCATTGGACGTTGTAGCTCGTCTGTTTCGACTTTACCGCCTTCGACCAATTCGTCTCGCCCTTCGGCAGCACGAGGAGCTGCATCCAACCTGCGGTCGGACTGTCGGGTGTCGGCGCGAAGCTGCCGGCCCCTTGCGTCCCCGGACCGACGATCGCTTTGGCCTTCACGCCCTGCCCGTTCGGTGTCTGGGCTGCGTTCGCGTTCGCGTTCGCTGCGCCTGCGCCTGCGCCTGCGCCGACTTCGAGCGAGTAAGTCGCATACGCGGTTTGCGCGACGTTGGTCTTCGCCGTCGCGATGGGCCCCAGTTTACCCTTGTGCGACCAGCGATACTGAAGCTCCGTGCCCGACTTGGACGTCTTGATGTTGCCTTCGAAGAAGACGCTCGTGGGACACGAGCCCGCATATTCGGATGGATTCGCGGTCACTGCCACGTGTTCGATTGCGAACTTCGACTGTACACCTTGCCCGCTCATTGGGACCTGCGCTGCACCGAGTCCCGCACCCTGGCAGTGATAGTTGACCCGCAGGTTCTGCCACGCGTGGCCGAAGTTCGGCTTCGAGGGACACGCGACAACGAGTGCACCGGCGAGCACCGGCTTGTCGATGTCGTTCGATGTGATGAGGTGATCCTCGGCGAGCGCTTGCTGACGCGTCAATCCTTGGGTCATGCGCTGCTGCACGCGCGCGTTGCACGCGCTGATCGCTGCATTTTTCAGAACTGAGGGGACTGCGCCGCCGACCCAAACCGCACCGCTCGTGGACTTCTTCTTGGAGCCCGACAGGAGCGATTTGCTCCAGACCTTGGTGAGATGATCCGGATACGAGCTCGGGCCCGACTTCGTATTGTCATTCACCCACAGCTCGAGCTTGCCGAGCTTCTTCAGACCGCGGCAGCTCGCGGCATAGTCGAATCCGAACAGCGATTGAGCATTCGCCGAGATTTGCGTGTACTGCTGACCGTCGTGCCATACGGCGATCGTCGGTATCTGTGCGCCACTCTGGCTGATGCTCGCGGAGTTGATGCCGGTCAGCAGCGAGCTGGATGTGATGTTGTCCGCATCGTATGTGCCCGCGACGCTCGCATTCCCTGCGGCACCGAGCGTCAGCGCGATGAGGCAGACGAAAGCGTTTTTCGATCGTGGTATTCGGAACATCTCGCACCCCTTGCCCAACGTCGCCGCGATGCTAAGCAACGCTAGGTGTCGACGTTGTCACCCGTTCGGGCGACACTCTCCATAATTGAGAACTAGGCACGCCGATCGGTGCCGCAAAACGACTGGCCCGCCTCTGTCGGGCTGAAAGATGAACTAGCGCGAGGTTCTATTCGATGGCCGACCCCGATCGCATCGCCACGCTCATCGTCGAGGACGACCCGATGTTCCGCAGCCGCTTCGAGGAGATTCTGTCGCGGGCCGACGGCTACCGCATCGTGGCCTCGGCGGCGTCGGTCGCGGACGGCATCGCCGCGGCACGCGCGAACCGCATCGACTTACTGGTCGTCGATCTCGGCTTGCCGGATGGGGACGGCACCGCCGTGATCCGCGAGATCAGCGAGCGCCAGCCCGAGTGCGCAGTCATGGTCGTCACCGTATTCGGGGACGAGGAGCACGTCGTCAACGCGATCGAGGCCGGCGCAAGCAGCTACTTATTAAAGGACTGCAACGAGCAGGAGTTCATGGCAGCGATTCGCGACTTACTCGCAGGCGGCTCGCCGATGAATCCGATGGTGGCGCGGCTCGTGTTGGATCGAATGCGCCGAATGCCCCCGCAGCCGACGCCTGCATCGTCGCTCGACAAGCCGATCGAGCTGAGCGAGCGCGAGACGGAGATCCTCACGCTGGTGGCGAAGGGTTTCAGTTTCGCGGATATCTGTTCGCTCCTGTCCATCACGAACAACACGGTCAAGACGCACATCAACCGCATCTATCGTAAGCTCGCCGTGCATTCCCGCGGACAGGCTGTTTACGAGGCGACGAGACTTGGACTCATCGAGCTCTGAGATGAAAGTCGCGCGTACGCTTGCGGCACTGTTCGCTTATGGGTTCGGCGCCCTTCTCGCCTGCGCGTCGGTAGCCGGCGCCGAGGGCGTGCGTTTGGGCGAATTCGAATACTTCCCGGAGTACACGAACGCAGCACCGCCCCCGCCCGAAGCGGTCGGACCCGCGCGCACGAACGGCATCGTGCGCGCGACCGACAGCAAGCCGCGCGACGCGCGCTTTCTGCGCGGACGCTTCGATCTCGACGCGCAGCCGCATGAGGTGTACGCGCTCTACATCTCGGCTGCGAACCGCGGCGTGCGCGCGTTTGTGAACGGTGTCGAGGTCGGCAGCACGAGTCTGTCCGATGCCGAGCGATTCGGCTGGAACTATCCGCTCTTCTTCAGTATTCCACCTGCCCTGCTGCATCCCGGTTCCAACACGCTGGACCTGCGCTTGACGCTCAACGAGAGCGGATGGGGAAGTCTGCGCGATGCCGAGATCGGCCCGCATGCGACGCTCAAGCCCATCTATGACAAGGTCCTTTTCTGGCGCATCACCGGACCGCAGATCACTTCGCTGATTGCCGTCCTCACCGGTGCGTTGGCGCTGCTCGTGTGGATGAGGCGCCGGCGCGAGACGGTGTTCCTCTGGTTCGCGCTCACGTGCTTCATGGCGGCGATACGCAACGCTCATTTCTATGTATCGGCGCCGATCAGCGGGTTTTGGTACGAAGTGTGGGCGGCGGTGCCGTTGCACTGGATGTCCGCCGCCTTCGCACTGTTCTCGCTGCGCTTGTGCGAGCGACGCTTTCCCAAGACCGAAGCGACTTTGCTGTGGGCCGCGCTCGCGTGGACGCTCATCGTCCTGCTCGCCGGTCCGGCGCACATTCGCCTGACCGTCGACCTCGGCTATCTATGGTTGATGATCGTGAATCTCGGGATTCTCGTGTTCGCGTTCATGCAGTGCCTGCGCCAACCCAAGGTCGAGCGTATCCTCCTCTTTATCGCGGTGCTGGTCTCCGTCGCCTTCGGCACCATGGACTTGACGCTCCTCACGAGCATGCGCGACAGCGATTGGCGCGTGTACATGCTTCCGTACAGCACACTGTTCATCTCGCTCGCCGTCGGCGCGGTGCTCGTCGATGCCTTCGCGAGAGCGAGGAGCCGGCAAGAGCAGCTGAACGTGGAGCTGGATGCGCGGCTCGCGGCACGCGAGCGCCAACTTCGCGAGCAACACCAAACGCTGCTCAAGCTCGAACGAGAACAAGCAGTGGCGCACGAGCGCCAGCGCATCCTGCGCGACATCCACGACGGGCTCGGATCGCAGCTGATCAGCTCGATCCATCTCGTCGAGGGCGGTACGCTCGAGCCCGCCAGGGTCGGCGCTTTGCTGCGCGAATGCGTGGACGATTTGCGCCTCGCGATCGATTCGCTGAAGCCCGCCGGCGAAGACCTACTCGCGGTGCTCGGCAACTTCCGCTATCGCATGGAGCCGCGGCTCGCGCACGCGGGCGTGCGGCTCGACTGGCATGTCGCTGCCGATTCACGCTCGCCGAGGCTCGGCGCTCAACAGATCTTGCACACACTACGCATCGTGCAGGAGGCGGTCACGAATGCATTGAAGCACGCGAGTCCGAGCGTACTGCGCATCAGTTTTCGCGAAGAGACCGAGGCCGGCGAGTGGACTCTCAGCGTCGAAGACGACGGCGTGGGCTTCCGGATGCCATCCGATCAGTCGCGGGGCGAGGGATTGCAGAACATGCGTACCCGCGCCGCCCAAGCCCGTCTGAATCTCACGATCGAGAGCAACGAGACTGGCGCGACCGTGCGGATCGTCGGCACCAGCGATAACGAGTAGATCGAGAATCGGCTCAGGGGCGAGCGGCCTTGCGGCGCTTCAATGACGCTACAATGAGCGAATGAAAACCATCCTCTACGGCATCAAGAATTGCGACACGATGAAGAAGGCGCGCGCCTGGCTCGACTCGAACCGCGTGTCATATGACTTTCACGACTACAAGGTCTCGGGGATCGACCGCAAGACCTTGGAACGCTGGGCGGATGCGGTCGGATGGGAAACGCTGCTCAATCGAGCGGGTACCACGTTTCGCAAACTACCCGAGGAGCACAAGTCCAATCTCACGCGAGCGAAAGCAATCAAGCTCATGCTCGAGCAGCCTTCTATGATCAAACGACCGGTGTTCGAGCGCGGCAAGACGCTGCTCGTGGGATTCAAACCGGAGAAGTATTCCGCGCTGAAGTGAGGTCTCGGATCGAGAGCGGGCATCGCGTGTCGCGCTGAAATACTCAGCAACATCCCGCGCAAATTATTGTTTGGCAACGCCGCATCGGGAGGCGGTCGTGGCATGATGCGCCCTGACGCCGCGGCAATGGACTTCAGCTAGAGCGTCCGAAG
>JAAYXG010000389.1 GCA_012516015.1 Lysobacteraceae bacterium
TCGGCGATATCGGCACGCATTTCCCCGATTACGATGAGCGCTGGCGCGGTGCAGACAGCCGCTCGTTCGTGCGTCACGTCCGCTCGCTACTACGAGAGCGGCGCTACACCGTCGTGAACGTCGACGTCACGGTGATCGCGGAGGCGCCGCGTCTCGGCAAATATCGCGAGACGATGCGGTCGAACTTGGCTTCGGATCTCGAGATCGAGCTCGAGCGCGTGAACATCAAGGCGACGACGACGGAGAAACTCGGATTCATCGGACGCTCGGAAGGCATCGCCTGCGAGGCGATCGCGCTGATCGAGAAGACGGCTTGAGCGCATCCTCCTTTCTCGATGTTCCGACCGCGCTAGGCCCGCCGCTCGGCCGCGCGACGTTGCGGCGTGCCCCAGAGGATTTCTTGGTGCGTGAGTGGCTCGGGTTCGAGGCCGACGGAGAAGGCGACCACGTTTTGCTGCGCGTTCGTAAACGCGGTGCCAATACCTTCTGGGTCGCAAAGCAGCTCGCGCGCGTGGCAAGAGTCGCTCTACACGATGTCGGCTACGCAGGGCTCAAGGATCGCAACGCCGTTGCAGAGCAGGCCTTTACCGTGCCCGTTCGATCGGCCGTCGGACTCGGGTGGGAAGGCGTCAGCGGCGAGGGCTTTGAGGTGCTAGCCGCCGCACGTCACAAGCGCAAACTGAAGCGCGGCGCACTGCGCGGCAACGAGTTCGTGATCGTGCTTCGCGAGTTCACGGGGAATGCGGCGGCTCTCGAGGAGCGCACGCGAACGATCGCGGCGAGCGGTGTGCCGAACTACTTCGGGCCGCAGCGATTCGGTCGCGCGGCCAGCAACCTCGACGTCGCTTATCGATGGTTCGAAGGTGGGGCTGCTCCCCGCGACCGATTGCAGCGAGGTTTCGCGATCTCGGCTGCGCGTTCTGCCATCTTCAACGCCGTACTGGCAGAGCGCATTCGCTTGGGGACGTGGGATCGTTTGCAAAGCGGCGATCTCGCGAACCTGGACGGTACCGGAAGCTACTTCGCGGTCGATGCTGTCGACGAGGCGCTCAGCAAGCGCTGCAGCGAGTTCGACATTCATCCGACCGGGCCGCTCTGGCACGGCGATTCATCGGCATCGGGCGCGGTTCGGGAGCTCGAATCGGCGATTGCCGCGAGATTCGGTGCCTTGGCGCAGGGGCTTGCAAGCATCGGGCTGGAGGCAGAACGGCGTGCGCTGCGCGTGCGCGTCGCGGATCTCCGCTGTGCGATCGACGGTCGCGACACGACGCTGTCGTTTCGGCTTCCCAGAGGGGCGTTCGCGACCGCCGTGCTCCACGAGATACTCGACAACGCATTCGAGACGGAGATGCCGGACGGAGATTAGGTGGCGAGCGCAGAGAAGCGCTCGGATGCTCATGTGCGCAGGAGAACGTAGATCGCGCCGCTGCCGCCGTCGACCGCTCGCGCGGACCCGAACGCGAGCACGACATTCGAGCGTTGCAGCCATAGGTTGACGACGTTCTTGAGCACGGGGCCGCGGGGACCGGAGCGGCGTCCCTTGCCGTGAATGACGCGCACACACGTCGTGCGCCGGTCGACCGCCTCGGCGATGAATTCGCGCAACGCACCCTTCGCCTCACGCGCGGTGAGCCCATGCAAATCGATCTCTGCATCGACGGCATAGTGTCCGCGCCGGAGCTTCGTCAAGACGGCTTCGGGCACGTGTGGCCGACGAAAGCTCAGCTCATCCCCGGTGCTGAGTGCAGCTTCATCCTGCGGCAGCATCAGGCTTTCTCGTAGAACTTCCTGTGCATCCGCGCGAGCGAAGCGCGCCATCGGCGCGGGCTTCGGCCGTGCGATGAGTCGCGGTGTGCTGCGTAAGCGCTTGACGTCGCGCACGTACTCTCGAAAGAGATCCCGCTCGTCTGAGTCGCTCATCGATACCTCCTCGCCCGGTGCGGGAACGCGCATCCGCGCACGCTCTCGCGAACGGATTGCAGTATAGTGCGCATTGTCGACCTGCGGCTCGCAAGCGCCGCGGGCCGAAGCGCGCTTCCTGGCCGCGTGCGCCCGACGACAATAGAATTCTGCACAGAATGCTGGCAGCTCCTGGATTCGAGCATCCTTGAAGATTCTCATCAGTAATGACGACGGTTACCGCGCGGAGGGACTGCGCGCACTGAGTGCAGCGTTGAGCGAGATCGCAGAGACGACCGTGGTCGCGCCCGATCGCAATCGCAGCGGCGCCAGCAACTCGCTGACGCTCGACGTGCCGCTGCGGGTGGTGGAGTACGACCCGCGAAAGTTCCTGGTCGTCAACGGCACCCCGACCGACTGCGTGCATCTCGCGATCTCGGGCTTGTTCGACTACGAACACGATATGGTCGTATCCGGCATCAACGACGGTGCGAATCTCGGCGACGACGTGCTCTATTCGGGCACTGTCGCGGCTGCCATCGAAGGGCGCTTCCTCGGTCTACCCGCGATCGCGTTGTCGCTCGTCATCGAGCCCGACTCCGGGATGCACTTCAGCACCGCGGCGCGCGTGGCCGTGGAGCTCGTCATGCGCGTTCAGCGCTCGCCGCTTCATCAGTCCACGATCCTGAACGTTAACGTGCCGGACCTACCGTACGATGCGCTCAAGGGTTATCAAGCGACGCGGCTCGGCTTTCGGCATCGCTCCGGGGGCATCGTACGCTCACAAGATCCGCGAGGGCGTCCCGTCTACTGGGTTGGCGCGGCGGGCGTCGGCCACGATGCGGGACCCGGAACCGATTTTCATGCAGTGGCCAATGGCTACGTGTCGGTCACGCCGCTGCAGATCGATCTCACGCGGCACACGGTGCTGGAGGATGTGCGCGAATGGTTGCAAGGGCGACTGACATGAAGAACGGCAATCGCGCCGGGATCGGGATGACCTCGGCGCGCACTCGCGAGCGACTCGTGCAGCGCTTGCGCGATCAAGGCATTTCGAATCCCGCGGTGCTCGACCAGATTCGCAACGTCCCGCGGCATCTGTTCGTCGATGAGGCCCTTGCGACGCGCGCTTATGAGGACACCGCATTGCCTATCGGGCAGGGACAGACGATTTCGCAGCCCTATGTCGTCGCACGCATGACGGAAGCCGTGCTGGAGAACGCCTCGCCGCGCAAGGTTCTCGAGATCGGTACCGGATGCGGATATCAGACGGCCGTGCTTTCGCCGCTGGTCGGCTTCATCTACAGCGTCGAGCGCATCAACGTGCTGCTCGACCGCGCGCGCGCGCGTTTCAGAGAGCTGCGCATTCAGAACGTGCATGTGCGACACGGTGACGGCTTCCAAGGGTGGCCTACGCATGCGCCGTACGATGCCATCTTGATGGCGGCGGCGCCGCTTGCGATCCCTAGAGCGCTCTTCGATCAGCTGGCACCCGGCGGGCGCCTCATCGCGCCCGTCGGCCCCGAGGGCCGACAGCAACTCGTCAGAGTCACCAAACGAGGCGAGGAGCTGCACACCGAGTCGCTGGGGCTCGTGAGCTTCGTGCCGCTTCTACAGGGACTCGGGTGAAGCGCGCGAGCGGCTGCGCAGAGTTTTGCTTTCCGCTTTACTTCCCGAGCCGCGAGTTCACGATGGCCGGATGGGCGCGCACTCGTGGGATGTTCTCGACGTGAACTGGTCGGCCTTTTGCGGAACGAATGTTCTGCGATTCAGGTTCACTACAGATTGCGTGCCACATACTTCGCGATAGCGTGCGACGAAAATCTATCGAGCTGAATCACGGCGCCACGACCGATCTCTTGCGCCGCTTCCTCCTGGCGCTTGCACTGGCGCTGCTCGTCGCGTGCGGCTCGAGTCCGCCGCAGCGCCCGATGACGTACACGGTCAAGCGCGGCGACACGCTCTACGCGATCGCGTGGCGTCATGGCCTCAACTATCGAGACATCGCTCGCTGGAACGGAATCGGACGAGATTACGTCATCTATCCGGGGCAGAAGCTCAAGCTCTATCCGAGCGGAAGGCAGGCGAAGGTAGCCGCTTCGTCGCCCGCGCCGTCGAAGGCACGCCCGACGCCTCGCACGACACGAACACCGCCGCCACGGGTGCCTGCGTCGGCGGCCGTGCGCTGGCATTGGCCCGTGGCGGGCGGCACGCCGACGTTGACGTCACGGCCGAACGGCGGCTATGGGCTCACGATCGGCGGTAAATTGGGTCAGGAAGTTCGCGCGGCGGCGGATGGCAGTGTCGTGTACACCGGCACTGGCCTCTTGGGCTACGGACAACTCGTCATCCTCAAACACAACGACACCTATTTGAGCGCGTACGGACACACACAAGCGGTCGTCGTACGAGAAGGCGATCGCGTGAAGGCAGGCCAGCGCGTCGCAACGATGGGCACCGGGCCACACGGAGCACCGCTGCTTTACTTCGAAATCCGAGTGAACGGGACGCCGCACAATCCGCTGGAGCTGTTGCCGAAGCGGAAGTGACTCGTGATTCGTGACTCGTGGCTCGTCCGGAGTAGCGCGACTGCTGCCGCCGCGCAGGTCGCTCGTGATTCGCGACTCGTCAGAAAGGCGCTCGGAGAGCGCACGTCTAGCGCCCTGCGAATCACAGAACACGGTACACTGCCATGCAAGTTGAGGGATCAAAGGCTCACTGTTCAGGAGTCAACGTGGGTGGCGAACTCGTCAACGCTCATCTGGACTCATTCTGGCCCGAAGATTGCAGCCGAAAAAGTTGCGCGTAAGGAGTTGCACTTCAGTCTATGGTATGGCTAACATCCGGCCCCAACGTCGCAGGGTCGCGACCTACGAGCGGTCAGGGTGACCGGTAGGAGACGCGCGGGCGGAGGGGGATTCGAGGAAACAGCGCCAAGAAGAAAAAAATCAAAACAAAAAGAATAGTTCGTCGTGAAGATGCTTCTTGTAAGTGCGCACGACGAGTTGGTCGAACGAACTTCAGCCCCGCGCGTCTCCTCCCGGTCATCTTGACGGCATCGGCA
>JAAYXG010000390.1 GCA_012516015.1 Lysobacteraceae bacterium
CGAAAACGGCGGAGAGACGTTCGGCTACGTGCCGGCGTTGAACGCGAGCAAACTGCAAATCGATCTGATGCTGAACGTGATCGAACGGCACACAACCGGCTGGCATGCTCTCACCGAGAATTCGGAGCTCTCGGCACGGCGCGAGCGGGCGCTCGCGGCGGGTGCATCGCGCTGAGCGGGGGTCGGCGATGAGCGATGCACCGATCGGACGTTTCCTCGAAATCAGCGTGCAGGCACCCGATATTCGCGAGTCGCTCTCGTTCTACGAGACGCTCGGCTTCGAGCAGTTGCTCGTTGGCGAAGTGTGGCCCTACCCGTACGCGGTCGTAACGGACGGACGGTTATATATCGGTCTGCACGCGCAACGTATACGCGAGCCCACGTTGACGTTCGTGCTTCCCGATCTGCGCGCGCGCCTGGGGACGCTGGAATCGTTGGGGATCGACTTCGACGAGCTTCAAGTCGGGACCGACGTCTTCAATCATGCGACGTTCCTCGATCCGAACGATCAACGCGTCTGCCTCGTCGAAGCGCGCACGTTCTCGCCGCCCTCTCTCGATGCATACAAGCCGACGACTTGCGGATACTTCACCGAATACGGCATACCCGTGCGCGACCCGACGGCAGCCAGCGCCTTCTGGGAACCGCTCGGGTTCGTCGCAATGGAAGAGGCGCGCGAGCCGTTCCCTCGAACCGAGCTCACGAGCAATTATCTGAATCTCGCGTTCTATCGCAGCCGAGCCTTGCGCCACCCCGTTCTCACCTTCCAAGACGAAGACATGCGCGAGCGTCTCGCCCGTCTGCGCGAACGCGGCATGCCGCTCTCGGATGAGATGCCGGACGCCTTGGACGATCGACTCAACGGCATTTTGATCTCGCCCGAAGGCACGCGCTTGTTACTGATGCAAGTTGATTCCTGACGGGTGACCGGTGACGGGCAAGAATGATGTGCCTCGCTCCAGAAGCGCGCCCTTGCTCGTCACACGTCACCCCCGGTGTGCCGGCGAGTCTCCGATGTTTGCGCTCACTCGACGAAATCGGCACGCTAGCATCCCGCACGATGGCTTTGAATCTCGCTCGCACGACCCGCAACCGATCGGAGAACTCTCGATGCTCGTGAGACTTGCGCTCCTCTTCTCCTTGTTCGCGTCGGCCTCGGTGCTTGCCGACGAGGGCATGTGGACATTTCAGAATTTCCCGTCGGACACGGTGAAAGAGACATACGGCGTCACGATCGATGGGGCCTGGTTGAATCGCGTACAGCGCTCGATTACGCGGCACGAGAGCGGCTGTACCGGCTCTTTCGTTTCGGGCGAAGGTCTCGTGCTCACGAACCACCACTGCGTCATGCGCTGTCTGTCGGAGCTCTCGAGCGAACAGGAGAACTTCATCGCGCAGGGCTTCAACTCCGGCAATCGCGCCGGCGAGCGCAAGTGCCCGACTGAGATCTTGTCGGTCCTCATGGAAGTCGAAGACGTTACTTCCAAAGTGAACGCCGCGACCGCGGGCCTGCCGAGCACGAGAGCGAACGAAGTGCGCAAGCAAGAGCTCAGCAAGTTGGAAGCCGAGTGCGCCGAGCGCTCGAAGAAAAGCCGCGTCGGACCGCTCGCCTGCGAGTCCGTGACGTTATACCAAGGCGGCCAATACTTCCTGTACAAGTACAAGCGCTACGACGACGTGCGCATGGTGTTCGCGCCCGAGCACTCGATTGCCGCTTTCGGCGGCGATCCCGACAATTTCAACTTTCCGCGCTGGTGCCTCGACTTCAGCTTGCTGCGCGCGTACGAGAACGGCAAGCCGGCGCGCACGCCGAACCATCTCGTGTGGCGAACGGAAGGACCGGAAGCCGGGGAAGC
>JAAYXG010000391.1 GCA_012516015.1 Lysobacteraceae bacterium
AGCGAGAACTCGAGCTTCCCGCAGCCCGGAACCGTCACGAGGCGTTCGAAAGCGAGCTCGACGTCCCTCGGAAGGTCGGTTGCCTGCTCGCTCGTGTAGCTCTTGCCCAGTGGAAAGCTTTCGTTACCCGAAGAGATGACGATCGAAATGGCGCCGCGGCGATCCGCATCTCTACAGCGCGCCGCGAAAGCGTACGGCTCGTATCCATTCTCCGGCCCGAGCCGAGTGAGGACGATGCGCATCGCGCCCTCGCAACCGAGTCCGAGGCCCCAGATCACATCGTTCGGGCCGCGTGAGTCATAGTCGACGACGGCTGCTCGGCCTGTCTTCATGACCGACATAGCACGCTCGAGCAAATCGGATTCGAGACACCCTCCGCTCAGAAGCCCGGCGCTTTGGCCGTCGCTGGCGATCAACATCTGCGCGCCCGGTTTGCGGTACGTCGACCCGATCGTCGTCGCCACCGTCGCGAGCACCAACGGGGCATGTTGGCGTGCGTAGCGCGTGAAGAACTCGTCGAGGGATTGACCGCTCTGAATCATGCGTGCCCGTCGCGTTGTCTGGGTATTTTCCTAGTTTGACCCGGACCGATGGTACCTTACGATATCTTCGGGCCACGACTCGTCTTGGTAAACTTTCGTCCCATCGATTCGTCGAGACTCAACCGATGCTCAACTCCAAACGGCTTTCGATTCTTGCTGCCGCAGCCTTGTTCGTCCATACGCCTCCGGCGCTTCCGGCGCAGGCGGACGTCAAATGCGAAATGACCTTTTCGATGAAGGGATGGTCCGCGTTTTACAAGACTGCCAAGGGCACCGGCACCGTCAAGTGCAGCAACGGGCAGACGAGCACGGTCACGCTGCGCGCGAAGGGCGGCGGTCTCACCGTCGGCAAGTCGTCGATCGAAGACGGTCGCGGCGAATTCTCCGCGGTGCACAGCATCGATGAGATCTTCGGCTCCTATGCGGCCGCCGAAGCGCATGCGGGTGCAGTGAAATCCGCGAAGGCCCAAGTGATGACGAAGGGAGAGGTTTCGCTTGCGTTGAGCGGCAAGGGGCGCGGCTGGGATCTCGGCATCGCCTTCGGGAAGCTGACGATTTCGCGCTGAGGAAAAGGCTGGCGGTGGGGCCGCTCGCGCGCATCCATGCGCTCCGCGCCATTTGCACAATCCATGTGCAGCAGGCTGGCGGCTGGAGCCAGAACAGGATGCGCCCGCGTATGCGCGATCTCCTCGTCTTTGGTCGTTGTCTTTGTCGTTCTCTGGCTCCAGCCTCCAGCCATTCTTCCTGTGCTCCATTCCTCACCATCGGACGATCGTGCGCAAACGGGCGCTCGATTGTGACCCATCGCACAACCGTCATTTCGATCACTCGTTTACGGTAGCGCCCACAGTGCGAGGGAGCTCGATTATGACAATAGAGCGCGAAAAGGATCCGGATGCGACCGTGAAAATGCCGGTGCCGTTGCCGCGCGTAGACAGCGACGCAGAAGACTTCGATCCGGAGAAGACGCTGGTACGCGAAGATTGGGAAAGCGTTCGGAAAGACAACTTACACGGCGATCAGTTTTGAGCGGCCGCATCTTCGCTGTCGTCAACTCTTCCAAGAGACTTGCATCTTCTGCCCGACCTGCAGCGTTTCGCCGGACCCTGCGATGAGAATCGCATTCTGTCCGAACAGTACTCCCTTCAGTTTCCTGTCGAACCGATAGGCCTTGAGCGCACGTAGCGGCTGATCGCTCTTGCGCTCGGCCGTTTCCTGATCCGTTGTCGGGATCGCACATCGCGTGCACGGCTTGACGATGCGCAAGACGACGTTTCCTGCTTGCAGCTCGTGCGCGCGATCCTCCGCATATGGCGACACGTCGCCGAGGACGATGTTCGGGCGGAAGCGGTTCATCGGCAGCGCTTCCGGGAGGCGCGCGTTGAGGTCGTCGAGCGACGCTTGCGAGATCACGAGCCACGGAAACGCGTCCGCGAAGCGAGTGAGCGCCTCGATGTCGCCGGTCCACTCCCGACTGCTCACGCGTTTTCTGCGCCGATCGAAGCGCACGAGGCGCACGGGCTTGCCGAGATGCTCGCTCAACCACGCGGACGCGGCAGTGCCGAGATCGAAGGCAGCGCAACGATCTTTCCAGATGACCACTTCGACCGACTCGCCCTCTTCGTCGAGTCCTACACGAAGCGGGCCGCGTCCTGGTGCCGCAAGCTCCAATGCCTCGCGCGTGAGCGAAGGTACGATGAGCGCAAGGCGCGGTTCCTCACGCTGCGTGATGAAGCGATAGTTGGTATCGACGATCAGCCATTCTCGATCGCGATGGAAGCCCATCGGTGTGACGGTTGCGGTATCCACCGCGATGCCGCGACACGACTTGACCGGGTAAATGTTGAGTGCCTGGATGGTCGCCATCCGTTATTCCTTGGTGACTCGTGACCCTTGGTTCGTGATTCGTGATTCGTGATTCGCGGGGTCGCAAGACAAGAAGAGCACGTCCGAGACGCATCGTTCTTTCGAGTCACGAGTCACGAGCGGCCGCGCTCACGCGAACAGCGCCTTGGCCATTTCGCGGCGTGTGCTCGCGACGATGGGGTCGGCACTGTCGATGAGCTCGAATGCGAGCACTAGGCTGCGTCGCGCGAGATCGTCCTTGAAGGAGCGATCGCGGCGAAGCATGTCGAGCCACGTGCTGAACGCCGCTTCGTGCTCTCCGGCTAGGAGTTGGTGTACGGCAAGCGCATGGCGCAGCTCGAGATTGTCTGGATCTTCGCTGACGCGGTCTTTCAACGCCTTCGCGTCCGGGTAGGCTGCGACGACTTCGTTGAACGCCACGAGCGCAGCCAGGCGCTTCGTTCCGGCGTGGGTTGAGTTCGAGCCCTGGAGACGTTCCAGATCCGCGCGCGCGCCGTCCACGTCGCCCTTGAGAAGGCGCACTTCCGCGAGCGCGGCTTGAGCGTCGACGTCGTCCGCATTCGTGGCGAGCATCTGTTCGAGCGCCGCACGCGCGCCGGCGAGATCGCCCACACCTTTGAGCGCCCTGGCGCGCTCGAGCGGAGACTCCGGGGCGCTCGTCACGTGCCTGGAAAGGAGCTCCCGAATCTGGGATTCCGGTACGAGTCCGACGAAGTGCTCGACGACCGCGCGGTCTTTGAACAAGACGACGGTCGGCAGACTGCGCACGCCCAGTTGCTGAGCAAGCGCCGGTTCTTCATCGGTGTTGACCTTTGCGAGCTTGAGGCGGCCAGCGTACTCCTGCGCGATCCGCTCGAGGACGGGCATGAGCTGACGGCACGGCGCGCACCACGGCGCCCAGAAATCGACGAGAACAGGCTGTTGGGCAGACGCTTCGACGACATCCGTCATGAAACGACTCGCCGTCACAGGAAAGGCATGTTCGGTTGCGCTCACGGAGCTCCTCGTTCGACCGCTCGCGGGAAAGTTTAATCGGGACGCCTGTGCGGAGCACAGGGCTGTTTCCATTTGGGGACATTCCTGTTGCCCGGTCGAGGGCTGTTCCCGGCATGCGCGCCGCCGTCACGTCTGCCATGATCGCGCCTTTTCGTCGAGAACCCGAGGGGTGAAGATGCGGCTCAATGTTCTATGTGTGATGGTGGGGTTCGCTGTGAGCCTCGCGCCGATGGTCGCGAGCGCGCAATGGGAGGTGAAGGCCGAGGCGGGGCTGGTCGCGGCGCGCGGCAACTCCGATACCGATACAGCCAATGCCAAGCTCAAAGTGGTGCGCGAGTTCGTACGCTGGAAGCATACGCTCGAGTCTGCCGGTGTATACGCTTCTGACAGCACCGGGGCGATCGGTCAGCGCTGGAACGTGCGCGAGCAGACCGACTACGACTTCAGCGGCAAGGGATTTTGGTTCGTCTCGGGGCGCTACGAGGAAGATCGCTTCAGCGGCTTCGAGTACCAATCGACGCTCGGCACGGGCTTGGGTTGGCGGTTCTTCGACGATCCCACCACGAAGCTGTCGGCGCAGATCGGTGTCGGTTACAAGACGCTGCGTCGGCGCGATTCCCTTGCAGAGGATGAAGTTACGGTGATTCCGGGGATGCGCGAAGAGGATGCCATTGCGCAGGGCTCGGTCGATTTCGAGCACCAGCTCACGGAGACGACCAAGGTCTTGAACAAGCTTCTCGTCGAATCGAGCTCGGATAACACGTTCGTTCAGAACGATTTCAGTCTGGAAGTGAAAATCCTCGGTGCGCTCTCATTGGCAGTCGGCTATGGGGTGCGGTACAACACCGATCCCCCCGCGGACTTCGTAAAGAAGGACACGCTGACTACGGTGAATCTTGTATACGAGCTGAAGTGAGTCCATCTTGCCGAATGACCGTCGCGGAGGCAATCAACCGCAACTATCTCGCGGACGAAGAGCAGGTCGTTCGTGCGCTCATCGATATCGCGCGCTTCACGCCGACTGAAAGCGCGCGTATCACCGCGCGTGCCCGCGAGTTCGTGGAGCGTGTTCGCGAAGGCGCCTCGAACCGGCATGGGCTCGATGCCTTTCTGCGGCAGTACGATTTGTCCTCACAAGAGGGCGTCATCCTCATGTGTCTCGCGGAGGCGCTGCTGCGCATACCGGACGACGCCACGGCGGATAAGCTGATCGCGGACAAGATTGCGGCCGGCGATTGGGCGGCGCATCTCGACGATGCCGAATCGCTCTTCGTCAATGCATCGACATGGGGCCTCATGCTGACCGGACGTATCGTGCGTCCGTCCGATGCGGACATGCGTGACCCTCGCGGCATCCTAGCGCGTATCGCCGGGCGCATCGGGGAGCCCGTGCTGCGTGCTGCATTCCGTCAGGCAATGCGGATCATGGGCCATCAGTTCGTCATGGGCCGCACGATCGAGGAGGCGTTGGAGCGTTCCTGCGAGCCGGAACATCGGCGCTATCGCCATTCGTTCGACATGCTAGGCGAGGCCGCGCTCACGAAGCAGGACGCGGAGCGGTACTTCGATGCGTACCGCACGGCCATTGACCGAATTGCCGCCGCCTCGACGCGAACGCAGTCCGTGCACGATGCATCGAGCGTTTCCGTGAAGTTGTCGGCATTGTTTCCGCGCTACGAATTTACGCAGCGCGAACGAGTCCTCGCTGAGCTCGCGCCTCGACTGCACGATCTGGCCGTTTTTGCATGCGACCGAGACGTCGCGCTCACGGTCGATGCAGAAGAAGCGGAGCGCTTGGAGCTGTCGCTCGAGCTCATCGCGCACGTCGCGCGTTCGCCCGTGCTCGCCGGGTGGGACGGACTCGGTCTTGCCGTGCAGGCTTATCAGAAGCGGGCGCTGGACGTTCTTCGTTGGTTGCGCGAGCTGGCTCACGAGTCTCGACGACGGCTCAACGTGCGGCTCGTCAAGGGCGCCTATTGGGATACCGAGATCAAACGCGCGCAGGAACGCGGCTACGCGGGCTATCCGGTGTTCACGCGCAAAGCATCGACTGACGTTTCCTATCTCGCATGCGTGCGCGAGTTGCTTGCCGCTCGCGATCTTCTCTATCCGCAGTTCGCGACTCACAACGCGCATACGGTGGCCGCCGTGCTGGAGCTCGCACGGAGCGCCGGTCGTGCGTTCGAGTTCCAACGTCTGCACGGCATGGGCGAGGAGCTGTACGAGCAAATCGTGGGCGAGGACAAGCTCGGCGTGCCGTGCCGGATCTATGCGCCCGTCGGCTCGCACGAGGATCTGCTCCCGTATCTCGTACGCAGGCTCCTCGAAAACGGCGCCAATACGTCCTTCGTCAATCGCATCGTCGATGAGGATGCCTCGATCGAAGACATCGTGCGCGATCCGATCGCCGAGATCGACGCGCTCGAGCGCAAGGCGCACCCGCGCATTCCGGTGCCCCGCGATCTCTACGGCGCCGAGCGCGCGAATTCGAAAGGGATCAATCTCGCGGATCCTTTGGAATGGCATCCACTGCGCGCACAGATGGAGCGCCACTTCCACGAACGATGGCAGGGCGCCTCGATCATCGCAGGGGAGAAAGCTCGTGGACGAGCGGACGCAGTGCGCAATCCCGCGAATCGGGACGAGACGATCGGAGAGGTTCGCGCCGCGGCGATCGAGGATGTCGATCGCGCTTTCGCCGTTGCCAATCGCGTACACGCAGATTGGGATGCCACCCCTGCGAGCGAGCGGGCACGGATCCTCGAACGCGCCGCAGATTTGTATGAGAACCACATGCCCGAGCTGCTCGCCTATTGCGTGCGTGAAGCCGGCAGAACGATCGTCGACAGCGTCTCCGAGGTGCGCGAGGCGATCGACTTCCTGCGCTACTACGCGAGCAGAGCACGGGCGGAGTTCGACCAGGGTCTTCGCCTCCCGGGGCCGACGGGCGAGAGCAACGAGCTCTGGCTGCGAGGGCGAGGCACGTTCGTCTGTATCAGTCCCTGGAATTTCCCGCTCGCGATCTTCACGGGTCAGATCGCCGCGGCGCTCGCTGCGGGCAACTGCGCGATCGCAAAACCCGCAGAGCAGACACCGCTCGTCGCCGTGCGCGCGGTCGAGCTCTTGCACGATGCGGGGGTGCCGGGCGAGGTACTGCAGCTGCTTCTAGGAGACGGAGGCACCATCGGCGCACGTGCGGTTGCAGATCCGCGCGTTGCCGGTGTCGCGTTCACCGGCTCCACGGAGACGGCGCGCATCATCAATCGTTCGCTTGCGGAGCGGCAAGGTCCGATCGCGGTGTTGATCGCGGAGACGGGCGGTCAGAACGCAATGATCGTCGACAGCTCTGCGCTTCCCGAGCAGGTCGTGATGGATGTCGTGCAATCCGGGTTCAATAGCGCGGGCCAGCGCTGCTCCGCATTGCGCGCGCTCTTCGTGCAAGAAGAAATCGCGGACCGCGTCGCCGCGTTGCTGTCCGGCTACATGGATGAGCTCAAGATCGGCGATCCTCGCGATCTCGCGACGGACGTTGGGCCTGTGATCGATGAGCCGTCGCGGGATGCGCTCTTGGCGCACGTGGAGAAGATCACGAGGACGGCGCGCTGGCACCATGCGTGCAGGCTCGGACCCGAGCACCGCGCTGGCGTCTTCTTCGCCCCGGTCGTGGTCGAGATCGAGTCGCTCTCACAGCTGGAGGGAGAAGTGTTCGGCCCGATCGTGCACCTCGTGCGCTACTCGGCCAACCGTCTGGATGCCGTGATCGATGCCGTGAACGCGACGGGTTATGGGCTGACGCTCGGTATCCACAGCCGCGTCGACGGCACCGCGCGCTATATCGCGTCGCGCGTCCGAGCCGGCAATGTCTATGTGAATCGCAACATGATCGGTGCCGTCGTCGGCGTGCAACCGTTCGGTGGATCGGGGCTCTCGGGCACCGGGCCGAAGGCGGGCGGTCCCTACTATCTGCATCGATTCGCGACCGAGCAGACGGTCACGATCAATACGGCGGCCGTGGGCGGCAACGCGAGCTTGCTCGCACTCGAATAGGTTCGGATCCGGGAGCACCACAAGGAAGTCGACAGTTGTCAGTTGACGGTTGACAGCCAGAGGGTGTCTTTTCTTTCCGTCAACCGTCAACCCGCAAAGTAAGCGTCATTGAGTTACGACTCTTCTGATCCGCGCGCTAAATCGAGCGGCCGGGATATTCCAAGTCGGCGTCCGTGCCGGTGCGCCAGTCGAGATCTTTCCAGTTCCTGATATCGAACCGCAGGGTGTAGGCGGAGCACGTCGGCATGTTGTCGAGTGTGCGCTCCGCGGAGAGGGCATCGCCGAACTCGGTGATGCCGGGATTGTGGCCGACGATCATCAAATGTTCGGTCTCACCGCCGCGCTCGCGCACGACCTCGAGCATCGCTTTGGGTGTGGCGAGATAGAGGCGTTCGTCCGTGATGAGGTTCGATGTGCCGAAGGCGCGTGCGAACACCTTTGCCGTGTCGAACGCACGCACGGCGGGGCTGCTTACGATCAACGTCGGGACGAGCTCGCGTTCGCGCAAGCGACGCGAGACTTCCGCTGCGTCGTGTCGACCCTTCGGGTCGAGCGCGCGATGCCAATCTTCTTGATCGGCGCCGCCGGGCTCTGCCTTTGCGTGGCGAAGCAGCGTCAGGAGCATCGCTAGTCCTCGGACAGCACTTCCACGATGCCGTCTACCACTCTCGTTTGATAGGTTCGAACCGGCTCGTACGCAGGCGGCGTCAATGCCGCGCCGGTACGCAGACAAAATCGCGCGCCGTGCCGCGGACAGATCACGACGTCGCCTTCGACAGCGCCGCCCGCCAGCTCCCCGCCATCGTGAGTGCAGAGATCGTCGATGGCATAGAAGTTCCCGTCGACATTGAAGACCGCTACGAGCG